>WTHW01000171.1 GCA_011526395.1 Alphaproteobacteria bacterium | reverse complement strand
GTCTTATGGGATGTCATCGCACAGCGCGATATAACCTCTGGCGAAGGCTCAACAGACACAGCTGGCCTGCGCCGCCTCTCGCACCAAATCGCTGATTTCGTCTATGAAGAATTCACAGGCGATAGCGCCTATTTCGACACACAAATCGTCTATGTCTCAGAATCAGGCCCTGCTGACAGGCGCGTAAAACGTCTCGCTATCATGGATCAAGATGGTCACAATCACCGCTTCTTAACATCTGGTTATGATTTGGTGCTAACCCCACGTTTCTCGCCAACGGCTCATGAAATTGCCTATCTGAATTATTTCAATGACGAGCCAAATGTCTATTTGCTTGATGTCGCGACGGGTCGGACAGAGCGTGTCGGCTCATTTCCTGGCATGACCTTTGCCCCGCGCTTTAGCCCTGATGGCGATGCGCTGATTATGTCTTTGGCAGAAGATGGCCTGACAGACATCTATGAGCTTGATTTAAAAACACAAGATATGACGCAATTAACGCGCTCACCATCTATTGATACCTCACCAAGCTATAGCCCTGATGGGTCGCAAATTGTCTTTAATTCAGACAGAGGCGGCTCACAACAGCTTTATGTGATGGGACGCAATGGCAAGAATGTAAAGCGCATCAGCTATGGTGATGGTCGCTACGCCACACCTGTCTGGTCACCGCGTGGTGACATCATTGCCTTTACCAAAATCGTCAAAGGTGAGTTCTTCATTGGCGTCATGAATGTGGATGGTTCAGGCGAGCGCCTACTGGCAAGAGGCTTCCTCGTCGAAGGGCCAACATGGGCACCAAATGGCAGAGTCCTAATGTATTTCAAACAAGAGCCAGTTGAAGATGATGGCACAGGCGGCGAAGTTGCCATGTACCGTGTTGATATCACCGGTTTCAACGAAAGCAGAATGATCACCCCAGCTGATGCGAGTGATCCTGCATGGTCACCACTTCTGCGCTAGTGAAAACAAGTTGGATTTTAAACAGAATTGCTTGCCTCTTAAGCTTTTCAATGCTATGGACATACTATTTACTAATTTGCTTTAGGGACCGTGCGGTGTCTGCGGCATGTGTGTTTGCCAAAAATTAAGCTGGCAAATGCGATAGAAAGTTAAAGATTCGCTATTGTTCAGACCTCGGCTAGGTTTGTTCATAAATTTGGGAGCATCAGAATGTTCAAACCTTTATTTACGCTATTTGCCGCTACATTTTTGCTAGCAGCTTGTGAAACAGCTTCAACAATCTCAGAAGAAGCTGCAGGCACATCATCAGCAGACGCGACAGCATCATCTGCATCATCAACCGCATCTGCGTCATCATCATCTTCTTCCAGCGCATCTGCCGCATCAAACGCTGATAACTCAGCTCTAGAAGCAGCACGCGCTGAAATGGTATCTATCGGCGATACAGTATTGTTCGGTTATGACTCATCACAGCTTTCTGCAGACGCGATGGCAACACTTGACGCACAAGCAGCACTTCTAAACGCAAAGCCAAGCTTCCGCGTGAAAGTCGAAGGTCATGCTGACGAACGCGGCACAAGAGAATATAACCTTGCATTGGGTGAGCGCCGCGCATCTGCCGCACGTGACTACCTTGTTGCAAAGGGTGTCGATGGCTCACGTATCCGTATCGTATCATACGGCAAAGAGCGTCCAGCCGCAGTTGGTTCAAACGAAGAAGCATGGGCAAAGAATCGTCGCTCAGTGACTGTATTGAACTAATAGCTTGAACGGCTTTTAATTTTCGAAGGCCTTGCATCTTGCAAGGCCTTTTTTTTGCCTTATTCTGAAGGTACCAACATGTTAAGGAAGCCAGCTTTCGCTCATAAGACACGAGATGCTGGCAAATTTGTGAATAGTGAGATAATCATCATGCGCGTATCTGTCCTAAAGTTGACCATTGCCAAGACAGCTCTTATCGGGCTTTTTGCCTCATTTCCCTTTACTGCCGCATATGCGCAATCAAGTGACTCAAATTCAGCATTGATGGCACGCCAGCAAACGCGTTTGAACACGATTGAGGAAAACCTCAAAACAGTGCGCGGCACGCTTGAGACAGAATTTCGCGCTATCCGCATGAAGATTGAGGAAATGGCAACAGCCAATGATGATTTATCAACACAGACAGGCGTCAAACTAAAAGAGCTAAAAGGCCAAATTGGCGAGCTAGGTGACACGCTTGATATCTTTAACCAAAGATTGCGCCGCTCTATCGAATTATCATCAGATATTGAATTCCGCGTTCTTCGTCTTGAAAAGCGTATGCAGACATTACTAACGATGAGCAGTGATAATCTAGCAGATGCCATCCTACAAGATGATGTCTCTGGCGCCGGCACAGCTCCATCTGTCTCTATGAGCCGTGATAATGATACCGGCGGCTCTGTATGGACTGTTGAAAAAGATGATGCTCTTGAAACAGAACTCGCAAAATCAGCACCTCTTGATAACAGCACAGATAATGCCAGCACAGATGAGATAGCCGCCGCCCCATCACAAGACACAGAAGCGCAGGCTGATGACAGCAGTGAAGCATCTGCAAGCGATGATAACCAAACGCAATTAGCTGACACATCCGCGCCATCAGATACGCCAGAACAACAGCCAGAAGAGGTTGTTGAAGAGGCGCCTGAAACAGTCCTGCCAGAAGGTAGCCCAGAAGAGCAATATCGTTTTGCCTTTGGCCGTATGTTGCAAAATGATCTTGAAACAGCTGAAAAAGGCTTTGCTGAATTCCGCCAGCTTCACCCCGAAGATGAGCGTTCAGCAGACGTCCTTTATTGGCTAGGCCGTGTGCAATTTATTCAAGGTGACTATGGCAATTCAGCGATGTCATTCACAGAATTTAATTCTGAATTCCCAGATGATTCACGCCTGCCAGAAGCTATCTTGATGATTGCTGAATCAGTGTTGAATTTCGCCACATCAGAACAAGCCTGTCAGATATTTGCTGATTTACCGCAAATGCTTGACCAGCCAACAGATGCCTTCATCAACCGTTTATCAGAATTGAAAATCGCGGCCTCTTGTGACGGGTAATCATCCTCTCGATACTACCGCCAATTTGCATGACGCCATCGCTGAGTGCTTTCAATCTGTTGCCAAACATCCCAGCGCGCGCCATTGGTGCGTCGCGCTATCAGGCGGGCCTGATTCAACGGCGCTTCTCCATGCGCTTGCCGCGCTAGCGCCTCATCACAAGGCGCGCCTCACGGCTCTGATTGTGAACCATAATCTGCGCACCGAAGCGCGCGATGAAGCTGAAGCCGTCGCAAAGCAGTGTGATAAGCATGGCATTGATGCTGTTACCTTAACTGTAACAGCACAACCACCCAAAACAGCTATCCAAGAATGGGCAAGGGATAATCGCTATGCCCTTTTATGCTCTTACGCGCGCGCACATGCTGGCATGTTATGGCTGGCTCATCATCATGGAGATCAGGTTGAAACAACAGCCATGCGCCTTGCCCATGATAGCGGCTTACTTGGCCTATCAGCCATGACGCCTGTATCACAAAGACAAGATGTCATCATGTTGCGCCCTTATCTTCATCTCTCAAAACAGGCGCTGATTGATTATTGCCATGACAGGGATTTATCTTTTATCTCTGACCCGTCAAATCACAAACAACAATTTGAACGTGTCAGATGGCGTAATCTGCTTCTCAGCGAGCCAGAACTTAGCACTGCGCTTGGCAGCTTATCTCAACTGGCATCGCGATATCGCTCTGTGATTGATACATCTATCTCTGCATTCATAGCGCAAGCCGCTCATTGGGATAATGACCATCTCACGCTTCATCTTCGCCGTGATGCTGTTTTGCAATTATCGAAAAACGCACAGATTCATCTCTTCCGCCAGCTGATTGGCGTCATCGGACATGCACAATATCGCCCCTCATTTGACGCTGTCTCTCGCCTGCTAGCGCCTCTGCCTGAACAAGGCCAAGTGACATTGGGTCGCACCATCATAAAATTTCGCCCCGCCTTCATTGATATCCTGCCAGAAGCAGGGCGCCCCCATGACCCCATCTTGCTAAAAGCAGGTGATAATATCGTCTATCAGGGCCGATTTATCGTGAAATCCAGCCATGATTGCCAGCTTCTTCCTATGTCACAATCACGTCTTTCAGCCTTTAGCGAAGATAATCCGTATCGCGCGGCATTAATGGCCTATCCGCCAGAGCTGCGCATGATTTTTCCTTACCCCTCAGCCCTTGACGAAAGGGCTGTGACTACCCACATTAAGACAAATATGCTAGAATGTGATATGACATCATCTGATGCGGCACAGCCGCTTGTGCTTATTAAGCCGATTTATGATGCCATGGCGCAATTTAGCAAAGATGCATCCTCTCACAAATCAGGTTCCAGCCTTATTGGTGAGCAATCGTTAGAATAAAGGTTAGCCTTCGTGAACAATCTTGGCCGCAATATATTTATTTGGGTGATTATCGGCATTGCTTTGATGTCTCTTTTCAACCTATTCCAAAACCCGGTGTCAAACGGCTCTGGTAGCAATATGGCATATACAGATTTCGTGACCTCAGTCCAATCAGGCAAGGTCAGCGATGTCACTATCGAGGGCGCGAATATCACAGCGCGCACGAAGGATAACCGTCAAATTACATCTTACGTGCCAGAAGGCGCAGATATTGTCGGCATCTTAACTGAAAATGATGTCCGTATCGAAGCGCGTCCTGACACAAGCAATTCGCCGGGTCTCTTCTCATTATTGCTATCATGGTTCCCAATGTTGCTATTCATCGGTGTGTGGATTTTCTTCATGCGCCAGATGCAAGGCGGCGGCAAGGGCGGCGCGATGGGATTTGGTAAATCGCGTGCGAAATTGCTTACCGAAGCACATGGCCGCGTTACCTTTGATGATGTCGCTGGTATTGACGAGGCGAAAACCGAACTTGAAGAAGTGGTCGAATTCCTTAAAGACCCCGGCAAGTTCCAGCGTTTGGGCGGTAAAATTCCAAAAGGCGTCTTGCTTGTTGGCCCTCCAGGTACTGGTAAAACATTGCTTGCGAAATCAGTTGCTGGCGAGGCAAATGTGCCATTCTTCTCAATCTCAGGTTCAGACTTTGTTGAGATGTTTGTCGGTGTTGGTGCCTCTCGTGTGCGTGATATGTTCGAGCAGGGCAAGAAAAGCGCCCCTTGTATCATCTTTATTGACGAGATTGATGCTGTTGGTCGCCATCGCGGCGCCGGTCTTGGTGGCGGTAATGATGAACGCGAACAAACACTTAACCAGATGCTTGTTGAAATGGATGGTTTCGAGGCAAATGAAGGCGTGATTTTGGTCGCGGCAACAAACCGTCCAGACGTGCTAGACCCAGCTCTATTGCGTCCGGGTCGTTTTGACCGTCAGGTTGTTGTGCCAAACCCAGATTTATTAGGACGTGAGCGTATCTTGAAAGTTCATATGCGCAAAACACCTCTTGCCAATGATGTTGAGCCACGCGTGATCGCACGCGGCACACCTGGTTTTTCAGGCGCTGACCTTGCGAATCTCGTGAATGAAGCTGCTCTATTGGCAGCACGCAAAGGCCGCCGCACAGTCTCCATGTCTGAATTTGAAGAAGCCAAAGACAAGGTGATGATGGGCTCAGAGCGTCGCTCAATGGTCATGACAGATGATGAAAAGCGTCTAACAGCCTATCACGAAGCAGGACATGCTGTGGTTGCGCTTCACTTGCCAGCCTCAGATCCTATTCATAAAGCCACCATCATCCCGCGCGGCCGTGCGCTTGGTATGGTGATGCGCTTGCCAGAAGGGGACCGTGTCTCACTTGCTTATGACAAGATTTTGGCAGATTTGCGTGTGGCATGTGGTGGTCGTATTGCCGAAGACCTTATCTTTGGCGCTGATAAGATCACAACAGGCGCCTCATCAGATATCCGTATGGCAACTGATATGGCACGCCGCATGGTCACAGAATGGGGCATGTCAGACAAGCTTGGCTTCCTGGCCTATGCAGGGGACGAACAAGAAGTCTTCCTAGGCCGGTCAGTCACACAGCAAAAGACAGTCTCTGAAGGCACAGCTGATATGATTGATGCTGAAGTGCGCCGCATCGTTGATGAGGCCTATGCAGATGCTGAAGCTTTATTGAAAAAGCATAATGATCAGCTTGAAAACCTCGCGCAAGGCTTGCTTGAATATGAAACGCTGAATGGTGAAGAGATTAAGATCATCGTTGATGGTGGCACAATCTCACGCAAAGATGGCACAGATGACGAGCCATCAGAGCCACGCGCCAAAAAGCCACGCTCAGGCCTGCCATCAGGTGGCAGACGAGCCGCCAAGCCATCAGGTGAGCCAGCAGGTCCAGACGGGGCATAAATGAAGCTCATCTATAATCAAACATTACCTGCGCCGCCTCATGGGCGGCGTAGTTGGGTCAGGCCGATTTCTTTGACCCCCACAGCCTCATCTTACGGCCAACAGGACGGCGCACAGCGCCTTTATCCTCTTGCAGGTGGCATCATGTCATTTGCTGAGGTTGATATCGCTCAAAAGCAAGATGACAGCCTTATCATTCAGCGGATGAGCGTCCAAGACTGGCAAGAGGCCGCCTCAGATAAGGCAGAGGCCAAACGCATCCTTGATAACCTCACCAAACCGCGTCCTGATTTTGCAGGCCTATCTATGGCCACACCTCAGATTATGGGCATCGTCAATGCCACCCCAGACAGCTTTTCAGATGGCGGCCAGCATTTTGATGCACAAGATGGCATAAACGGCGCGCTTGCTATGGCACTAGCGGGCGCAACCATATTGGATGTGGGCGGCGAATCCACACGCCCCGGCGCAGAGCCAGTAGCGCGTGATGAGGAAATCCGCCGCATCACCCCTATCATAGAGGCGCTCACAACCGCAGGTCACATTGTCTCAGCAGATACACGCCACACAAAGGTGATGGCCGCCGCTGGCACAGCAGGCGCGCAAATCATCAATGATGTTGGCGGGTTTCGTGATGATGGCGCACCAGAGCTAATGGGGCAAATGGCCTCAACAAGTGCCAATCAAGGCTATGCTATCGCCATGCATATGCAAGGCACACCAGAGACGATGCAAAAAAACCCCTCATATGATTTTGCCCCTTTGGATGTCTATGATTGGCTAGCAGAGCGTATCACAGCCCTCACTGAAGCAGGCGTGCCTCTATCCCATATCGCGATTGATCCCGGTTTCGGCTTTGGCAAAACCCCAACACATAATCTTGAGATTATCAATTGGACCTCGCTTTATCATGGTCTTGGCGTGCCTATCCTCATCGGTGTGTCACGCAAATCATCCATTGCAAAATTATCAAAGGATGAACCAGCTGACCAAAGGCTAGGCGGCTCATTGGCACTGACATTACGCGCCGTTGAACAAGGCGCCCAAATCATCCGCACCCATGACGTCGCCCAAACAGCCCAAGCGATTAGCATCCACCATAAATGCCTCACCGCTGGCTAGTATAAAGACCCATATAGACACCCCGCCGCCCAATCGCCTATAGTGCAGGCACTGATGAATCAATGACGAATCGCTGGCAGAGCTGGCAAAACCAAAAGGTTGCAACAGATGGCAGGTATTTTTGGAACAGATGGTGTCCGCGCTCGAATTAACACAGGCGCCATGCGTGCTGAATCTGTGGTGCGCCTTGCCCTTGCCGCTGGCAGATGGTTTGTTGACAATAATGATAAAAAAGATGGCACCGCGCCCTTGGTGGTCATTGGCAAAGATACCAGATTATCAGGCTATATGCTCGAATCTGCATTGGTGGCTGGCTTTTCGTCTATCGGTATGGAATGCCGCTTGCTTGGCCCTATCCCAACCGCCACAGTCTCGCTAATGACCAAAGAGCTTGGCGCACATTTGGGCGTCATGATTTCTGCGAGCCATAATCCCTTTCATGATAATGGGATAAAGCTATTTGGCCCTGATGGCAAAAAGCTAGCTGACGAGATTGAAAATGATATCAGCTCTCTAATGCAAGGCTCCATCGCGCTTGCAGAAGCAGAGCAGATGGGGCGTGTGCGCCGTATCTTGGATTCTCATCAAAAATATCGTGAATTTGCCTGCGATAGCATCGGTGGCGGCAAGCCATTTGCAGGCTTAAAGATTGTCACAGATTGCGCTCATGGCGCGGCCTATATGACAGCGCCAGACACATTACGCGCGCTTGGCGCAGAGGTTGTCGCTCTGTTTAACGAGCCTGACGGCCTTAACATTAATGAGGGTTGCGGGGCTGTTCATCCCAAAGTCATGGCACAGGCTGTGGCGCAAGAAGGCGCAGATCTTGGCATCGCGCTTGATGGTGATGCTGACAGGCTGATTATCGCTGACGAGACAGGTCACATTCATGATGGAGACAAGGTGCTAGGCGCGATTGCCACCGCCATGCATCAGGCAGGCACATTACGCGGCGCTGTTGTTGGTACATTGATGACAAATCTGGGGCTAGAGCGTTATTTGCAAAGCCTTAATATCCCCTTTGCACGTGCCAAGGTAGGTGACCGCTATATCTTGCAAATGCTGGATGGCAAGGATGATAAATGCCCACAAGGCGGCAATCTTGGTGGTGAAGGCTCAGGCCATATCTTGATGCCAGATATCATTGCCTCAGGTGACGGCCTTATGGCGGCCTTGCAACTCATCACCAGCAAAATCAAACAAGATATCCCGATGAGCGCTGTTCTGAACCTTTATGACTCAGTGCCAATGCGCCTTGAAAACCTCAAAGATATGGATAAAAGCATCTTGGATGACGAAGCTATCATATCTCTATGCCAGTCCTTAACAGATGATTTTGCCGGCGAGGGGCGCATCCTATTACGTCCATCTGGCACTGAGCCTTTGATCAGAGTGATGGTCGAAGCGACAGATAAGGATAAATTGGACGCCGCTATGGCAGAACTTATCTCTGCCCTAACTCAAGCAAATCAGGCACTTAAGAGCGCCTAAATCCCTTTGAAATCGGTCAAATCAAATTAAATAATGTCGCCCTGTTGACATTTTAAAACAACTCTCTATTTTCATCGGTGGGTCGCTATCCCCCAACGGATAGCCATATTACTGATGAGGTCTCTTATGCAGATTCTGCAACCGACGGCAAAGCCGCAATCGGCTTGTTTTTCTTCTGGTCCAACCAAGAAGCACAAAGGCTGGCACCTCTCACGTCTTGACGACACCCATCTTGGCAGATCACATCGCGCCAAAGCTCCTAAACAAACATTATCATCTGCGATCACACGCATGGCATCCTTATTGGAACTGCCTGCTGATTATCGTCTTGGAATCGTGCCTGCGTCTGATACAGGCGCGGTCGAGATGGCGATGTGGTCACTATTGGGGCAACGCGGTGTGGATATGCTTGCGTGGGAATCATTTGGCAAGACATGGGTCAATGATGCCATCTCTCAATTACAACTTACCGACATTCGCGTATTTGACGCTGACTGGGGAAAACTACCTTCCTTTGACGAGGTAGATTTTAACCGCGATGTGTTATTCACATGGAATGGCACGACATCTGGCGTCAAAGTGCCTGATGATATCGCCATCCCAGATGACCGTGACGGGCTTGTCATTGCTGATGCCACTTCAGCTTGTTTTGCGATGCCTTTGCCTTGGGATAAAATTGATATTGCGACCTTTAGCTGGCAAAAATCACTTGGCGGCGAGGGCGCACATGGCGTCCTTGTCCTATCACCGCGCGCTGTTACAAGATTGGAAGCACAAGACCCGCCACGCGCTTTGCCAAAAATCTTCCAGCTTACCAAAAAGGGCAAATTAATCGAAGGCATCTTTAAAGGTGAGACGATTAACACACCTTCCATGTTGGCTGTGGCTGATTTGCATTCTGCCCTTGATTGGGCAGATGCGCTAGGCGGTCTCTCTGCCCTTATCTCACGCTCTAACCAGAGCCTAGAGTACGTGAAAAATTGGGTAACAAAAACCGCATGGGTCGATTTCCTAGCTGACAACCCAGCCCATTATTCCAACACATCTATCTGCCTGAAAATCATTGATGAAGATATCACATCTCTTGGACAAACGGACCAAGCTGCTTTTGCAAAACAGCTTGTCACACTCCTTGATGATGAAGGTGTTGCCTATGATATTGGCGCCTATCGCACCGCGCCAGCTGGGCTTCGTATTTGGGCAGGGCCAACCGTAGAGCCTGATGACATCGCCTTGCTATTGCCTTGGCTTGATTGGGCATTTGCCACCACAAAAACAGATTTTTTAAATAAGGAGGCAGAGAATGCCTAAAGTACTTATCAGTGATAAATTAGCGCCAGAAGCTGTTGAAATTTTCAAAGAGCGTGGGCTCGAGGTTGATTTTAAACCAGGCCTATCTGCCGAAGAATTGCTTGAAATTATCGGTGATTATGATGGTCTTGCTATCCGCTCAGCTACAAAGGTGACAGCCGAAGTCCTAGCGGCGGCAAAAAACCTGCGCGCGATTGGCCGTGCTGGTATTGGTGTTGATAATGTCGATGTGCCAGCCGCCACAAAGGCAGGTGTAATTGTCATGAACACACCCTTTGGTAATTCAGTGACAACAGCTGAACATGCTATCTCATTGATGCTGTCTCTCACACGCCAAATCCCGCAAGCTCATGCCTCAACTGTTGCTGGCAAATGGGAGAAATCAAAATTTCTTGGCACAGAATTATCTGGCAAGAAACTAGGCGTCATTGGCTGTGGTAATATCGGCGCGATTGTCGCTGACAGAGCGCAAGGCTTAAAAATGCGTGTGCTAGGCTTTGACCCCTTCCTTACGCCAGAGCGCGCCAAATCACTTGGCATTGAAAAAGTGGAACTTGATGAGCTTCTTGCAAAAGCAGATTTCATCACCCTTCACACACCTCTAACAGATGCCACGCGCAATATCATCTCAGCAGATGCTTTGCAGAAAACCAAAAAGGGCGTGCGCATTATCAACTGTGCCAGAGGCGGGCTGATTGACGAGCTTGCCTTATGCGCTGCCCTTCATTCAGGTCATGTCGCAGGTGCCGCATTGGACGTATTTGCCGAAGAGCCAGCACGAGAGAATATTTTATTCGAAGCGCCAAACCTCATCGCAACCCCTCATTTGGGTGCCAGCACAGTTGAAGCGCAAGAAAAAGTCGCCCTTCAAGTGGCTGAACAGCTATCTGATTATCTGATGAATGGCGCAGTTACCAACGCGCTGAATATGGCAAGCGTCACAGCAGAAGAAGCGCCGGTGCTACAGCCCTATATGACACTTGGCAAATTGCTTGGCAGTTTTTTGGGACAGGTGGATACACCAGATATCACCAAAATCTGTCTTGAATTTGATGGCAAGGCGGCTTCATTGAACGAAGCCCCAGTTCTTGCCTCAACGCTTGCAGGACTATTGGGTCCTAAGATGGATTCTGTGAATATGGTCAATGCGGCGTCAATCGCCTCCTCAAATGGCATTGATGTCTCAACCATCCGTCATGACAGGCGTTGTGATTATGAAAGCTTGCTTCGTGTGACCATCTCTTTCGAAGGCGGCACCCGCACAGTGGCTGGCACACTCATTGGCGGCAATAAACCACGCTTGGTTGAGGTGCAGAATATCGCTGTCGAAGCTGAATTCCCTGAAAATATGCTCTATTTGCGCAATTACGATAAACCTGGCTTTATCGGCGCACTTGGCAGTGTTTTTGGTGATGTGGGATTAAATATCGCAACCTTCCATTTGGGTCGTAAAGAAGCAGGCGGCGAGGCTGTGGCATTGGTTGAAGTTGACGGCGCCATTGATGATACCGCACTTTCCGCCATTCGCGCGCTAGAGCTGGTGGTGCGTGCTGACAGGATGTCTTTTGCACAATAAGTCCGCTATCATCTGATTGTTTTG
>WTHW01000200.1 GCA_011526395.1 Alphaproteobacteria bacterium | reverse complement strand
AAAGACATCTGATAAATCCTCTGCGCGATAGGGCTTGGCATTGCCTGTCCCAAATTTCCAAGACGGACGCTCCCATGAGGTGGCATCTCTGATAGCCTGCTCTAGCGCGGCGCCGCCCATGCCTGAAAAATAATTCCAATTTTTATTATATTCACGCACATGAGCAAGACAGAAATAGCGATATTCACGCAAAGAGTCGCGGCTTTTTGGGGCAGGGAATTCACCTTCTTGTGTGCAATTTGGCGCTTCACATAAGCGCACCTCTTCTTTGGCTGATTTCTTAAATTCAGCAAAGCCAAGATCTGGCAGATCAACATGATTTGGTTTCGTAAATCGCATAATAAAGAGTATAAAGTGCAACTATGGTAAAACAAGATGCAGTATCGAACTAAAGGGCTAAAAAATGCTTGTAAAAGAGATCATGGCACGCGCACTAACAGACGCATTTGCACCAACGATTTTGGAAATCACAGATGTCAGTCATCATCACGCGGGACATAGCGGTGCGCCAGCTGGCGGGCAAAGTCATTTCGAGTTGAAAATTGCATCATCTGCATTTGATGGCAAAAGCCGTGTTGCCAGCCACCGTATGGTCAATCAGGCAGTGGCAGATTTATTGGCAGGACCTATCCATGCCTTACAAATCACGATTGTGAAATAACGCTGCCTCAGCTCTTTTCATTTTCAGAATCAAGCGGGATGCCCCAATTCCAAAGCGCCGCAGATTTACCCTCCGATAGCGCATAACAGCTATTCAATAAGGCTTTATTTGTTGCCGCTGTCTCGGTCTTACTATCTTGCGGCGCGTTTTGTCTTGCGCGTCGTGCTTTTTCGCCAAATATCGTTTGAAAGGCCACAGTCGCAACAGGCCCCATCAGCTCTGTGATATGCGTGCAGCCTTGCATCCCGCCAATGGCGCGCTTTACAATTTTCTGCCAGCCAGGTTGTATCTTCTTGCCAATCAGATGCTTGATAGCAAGCGCACCTTGCGGGCATTCATGATAGGGGCCTGACAATGTGACAGCTTCTGCCTCGATAATTTCCATCTCTTCAGAGACAGTGACACGCACTTTCATATGATGAAGCGCTTGGCCTTTTTTAATCTCGCCATGCGCGCGCGAGGGAAAGCTATGATGCTTGATATCAACCAGTTCCGCTTCAATATCGAAATGGCCATCATCTCTTGCAAAGCCGTCAAGTGTGATGGTCCTGCGATGGGCAGGTTGGCGCGCCGCTGGTTCTGATAAGGCCATTATGCTGTCTCCTGCGATGCGGGATTTAGCACCGCCATTTCAGATTTGCCACTATCACCAGCTATTTTGATTTTGGTGATTTGCACACCTTCTCGTTCCATAATTGTAAATCTTGTATTATGGAAACGGAATTCTTGGCCAACGGATGGGATGGTTCGTGATTCAATCAAAACAAGCCCTGCGATAGTAGATGCTTTTTCATCAGGCAGGTCCCAATTTAATGTCCGGTTTAAATCACGGATGGTGATCGTCCCATCAACAAGCCATGTGCCATCTGCTTGCGGCACACATCCGGCAAGGGCGACATCAGTCTCATCATCAATATCGCCGACAATTTCTTCTAAGATATCCTCAAGCGTCACAATGCCCTGAAAGGCGCCATATTCATCAATCACAAGGGCAAAATGCTCACGGCGCGCGCGGAAGGCTTGTAATTGTTCAAACAGATCTGTTGTCTCAGGGATGAAGTAAGGGTCTTGTGCGACATCTGTGATATCAAGCGTGGCAAGGTTGTTTTCTTCACTTGCCTTCTGCAATGCCAGCAATAACGATTTCACATGCAAGACGCCGATGATATTCTCGGTGCTATCTTTATAAATCGGATGGCGTGTATGAGGCGATGTTAAAACAAACCGCACAATATCTTCAGGGTCATCATCTGCATTTATCATCGAAACAGAGGCGCGATGAGTCATAATCTCATCAACTTTCACATCACCTAGATCAAGAACAGATGACAACATAGCTGTTGTCTCTTCGCCCTCAGCATCAGCGCCTTCACCATGCAATTCTATCATGCCGCGCAATTCCTCATCACGCTCATCCTCGCTTGCGGGCGTATGGCCGATGATAATTTTGGCAAGCCAGCGCACCGTCAATGCAAGAGGCGATAATATAAATACAACCAGCCTGATAGGTTGGGCAATGCGCAACGCAAATCTATCAGCGTGATTAAATGCATATGTTTTCGGCAGAACTTCAGCAAAAATCACAAGCAAGATAGTCATAAACAATGTGGCATAGACAAGCCCGCTATCCCCGAAAATGGCAAGGGCGGCCGAGGTGGCAACTGCAGAGGCAAATACATTGACCGCATTATTGCCAATCAAAATCGCACCGATAAGCGTTTCTTTATCTTTACGCAATTTTTCAACCGTGGCAGCGCGCCGCGAGCCTTTGCGTGCCAATTGCCGCATACGCGCATCAGAGGCAGCCGTCAGGGCTGTTTCTGCACTTGAAAAAAAGGCAGATAAAAATATCAATAATAAAATTGCTGCGCCAAGCTCTAATAGCGTGTCTAGCATTTAGTTTCGGCTCTCCAAAAAGCGAATAACATCGTTGCTATCAATATGGCTGACAATCTCTGATTTGCCAATTTCTGTGACCAAAATGAATGTCAAAATACCATTATTTGTCTTTTTGTCTTTCATCATATGGCTAACAAGTCGCCCAGCGTCAGCTTGACCTGCTGGCAAGTCTGCTATCGAACAGGGAAGCCCCATTTTGGCAAGATGTGCTTTTACCCGGCTCGCATCTTGGCCATTGGCTCTGCCAAGCTCGGCTGAAAACTCAAAGGCAAGACCAAGACCAACAGCCACAGCTTCCCCATGTAATAATCTGCCATCATATCCTGCCTCAGCCTCAAAGGCATGGGCAAATGTATGACCTAGATTTAACAAGGCTCTTTTACCGGCTTCTGTCTCATCATCTGATACAATTTGCGCTTTTGCCATACAGCTTGTCATAACAGCATGCGCGATAGCCTCAGGCTCATTATTCAACACATCTTCGCCATGTGCTTCTAGCCATTCAAAAAATGAGGCGTCACCTAGCAAGCCATATTTCACAATTTCAGCATAGCCAGCGCGCATTTGCCGCTCATCAAGTGTGCGCAACACATCGCTATCAGCTAGCACTAATTTCGGCTGGTAGAATGCCCCAATCAGATTTTTGCCAACACGTGCATTGATACCTGTCTTGCCACCGACTGAACTGTCAACTTGGGCAAGCAAGCTTGTTGGAATTTGGATGAAATCAACACCGCGTAATAAGCTTGCCGCGGCATAGCCAACCAAATCACCAATGACCCCGCCGCCAAGTGCAATTAACACAGTTTTGCGATCAACGCCTAAGGCGAGGATATCTTCCATCAATTCAGCAAATTGCGATAAGGATTTGCTATGCTCGCCAGCAGGCACATCCAAGCAATCAACGCGCCGGCAAATCGGCTCTATATTGTGCGCCAGCTCAGACTGATACAGCTCTTTTGTATGGGCATCAGCTATAATAACCACATGTCTGTCTTTGACAAACGGGCTTAGATGCTCTTGTGCATTCGCCAGTAGCCCTTGCCCAATTTTGATATCATAAGAGCGCGCACCAAGTGCGACAGTGACAATCTTTGTCATATTTTGCCTTTATCCTTTGCCATATCATCATCTGCTAGCCTTGCGAGGATCTTTTCCAATGATTGGCGTAATGATAACCCATTTGTATCAATAATAATATCGGCTTGTGCATAATCATCAAAGCGCTGCTCATGCAGGTTTTGTAATGTGACTAGAGGGTCGCCTTTTGCCAGCAATGGGCGCGATGACAGATTATCCATACGTGATAATAAAGTCTCTGGCGTTGCGCGTAGCCAGATTGAAGTGACATGTTTTTTGGCAAGTTCTCTTATCTCTGCTTGGCAAAATGCGCCGCCGCCAACAGAGATAATGCCTGTCTCCTCTGTCACTAATCTTGCAATCACGCGCCGTTCTAATTCGCGAAATTTGTCCTCGCCATATAATTCAAAGATATCAGTGATACGCAATCCGCTTTCTTGTTCAATCGCCTTATCTGAATCAACAAAGCCAGTATCCAGAGACTGCGCCAACATGCGCCCCAGAACGGTTTTGCCAGATCCCATCAGCCCAATTAACATAAGTGAGTTATGCATAAGATATCTTTCAACTTTCAAAATAGGTTTCGTCTCTTTCATGTTTCTTGCCATGATGGGACGCCCGCCTTGCCCTATCATTTACCATGATATGGCCCAGAATGAACAGCCTATCACAATGAATTCTGTCATCGATGAGGCGATGAGATAAAAGCTGTTTTGGCAATCATGTCAAAATGCCGCCATAATTGCATATTATGACCAGTCTATGTAATAGTTATAGCGGAATAATTATTGTTAAGTTTTAAGGAGCCATAGCGCCATGAAAAAATCAGGACTTATCGCCCTAGCTGTGGTGGCGCTGACTGTTATCAGTGTTGGCTATTTATCAACAGTGCAGATACCAGCACCAACAAAAACAGTATCTAAAGTGGTGCCGAACGAACAATTGCCCCGCTAGTTAAGAACAAATAGAAATAAGACGCCTGATATTAGAAGATTTGTATAAATTTGTTCTGTGGCGCATGACATGAAGGTATCACTATGCCGCTAATTTTGAACAAAAAACTCACCTTATCACTTGCTTGTTCAGTCTCTCTGCTTGCTATTACGCCTTCCCTGCCAGCCTATGCACAAGCCCAAGATGAGCCGCTTGATCTAACCGTCCTATCAACAAGTGAAAAAGATGTCAGCTTCGTTGTCATAGAAGATAGCAGTGATACCGGTAACGCTGATGCTATCGAAGAGGCTGCCAGCCGCCTTGATAACGCGACAGACCAAGATGATGCCCAAACGCCCTCAGCTGATAATAATACACGCCAGGCGCAAATCGCTGTTGATAATGCCAGCTCTGATATCAGTGATGAAGAAACAGATGATGATACCAAGATAACGCAAGCTGAAGCACAAGATAATACCAGCAGTGAGGATATCGTAACTGAGGACACGCCATCAGATGATGGTGCAACAACAGGCAGAATGAAAAGACGCACCATCAAAGATGTGGGGCTAGCCTCTATTGGCATTGGTGATGCCTCTGATGATGCGCTTGATAAATTCAGCAATCGTCTATGGCGCGGTGTCGCTTTGCCGCGTGCCTTGCGCCTTATTGACCATGTGCCTGTGTCGATTGCTTCTGATGCGCTTCGCCAGATGAGCTTTAAAGCCATTGCAAGGCAAGGGGTGCCACCCAAAGGCGCCGCCGCGGACCCTGTCTCATTATTGCGTGCGCGTATGGATTATCTAGCGCGTAATGGCCGCTCTGATGCTTTGGCGGCGATTATCACGCAATTGCCGAAAAATGATGATTGGCAAGAATGGCATGAATGGAAGCTATTTTATGATCTGATGATGCGCCAAGATGAGGAAGCTTGCGCCATCGCCGCTGATAATGCCGCGACCTCTCTAGATGCGCTATGGCAAAAAACAAACCTTATGTGCCAGATACTCACTGGTGATGAGATGCGTGCCTCATTTTCAGCTGATGTTCTCAAAGCTTCTGGCCTGATTGATGATCCTCTTTATTTTGATGTGATTGATGTGCTTTTGCGCCGTAAATCTGTTGAAGAGGTACAAGCAACAGCCTCTCAGGTCACTGAAATTGATTTTATGCATGTGATTTTGATGGATGCCGCTCATGTTGAAATCAGCGCATCACAGCTAGCCTCACTTTCGTCTAGCTACCGTAAAGCGGCTAATGCCTTGCGCTATTTATCTGATGAGGCGCGCCAGACTCTTGGGCTTGCTAATTTATCTGCTGGCCTGATGACACCGCTTGAGGCAAAAGCGCTATTTGTTGTCTCCACAAACCCAGATGACAGCCCTTTGCGCGCCATGACAAGGCGCCTTGAAGCACAAGATAACACAGCATCTGTGCCGTTATATTTGGCTATCCGCAACGAGACCAATCAAGCCCAAACTCTCTCACAAGATGAGGTGGAAGAGCTGATAAGCCTCGCTATTCAGGCAGTTTCACTTGAAATTCGTGATAAGCAAGGTGCGCTTTGGGTGCCATTTTATGCGCCATTGATTGGTGAGTTGATGGCAGTTGCTGATATGGCGACATTGCCAGCTGACCTGCAATCTGATTATGCGATGATGCAACATCTCGCTGGTCTGCCTGTGTCTGTCCTGCCAACAGATGGCGACGTTGTTGTGGCATCTGATCATCTTGGTACCATCCTAGATAGTCAGGCAAACACAGCCAATCGCGCTCGTTCTATGACACAAATTGGTGTGCCGTCTTTGCTGCCATTATTAAATGATGTCATCACAGACGAGACAGATTGGCTTATCACCTACGAAGCAAGTGAGCAGGATAGCACCACCTCTTTTGCACCACTTTCACAGACAGGTATGCTAGCCCTAGAACAGGCAGCGCAAAAAACACAAAAAGTGGAAACCATCATCATTGCATCAAAGCTTATATCTGGCAGAGCATTGAGCGATATCAGCCCGTCAGATATTAAGAAGATTTCAGATGCGCTAATGACAGCTGGCCTGCCAAACACAAGTGCCGCCTTTACCAATGAAGCACTCAGCGCGCATCTAATGACAATTTTGCTAGCCTCTGATGGTTGAAGATGATCACATATCAGATTTCCTAGATGCGCTTGTGGCAGAGCGTGCCAGCGCGCCTTTGACGATACGCTCTTATGAAACTGATCTTGATGATGCCGCCCATATCCTAACAGCCAAAGGCGCTAATCTTGCGACAGCAGGCTTGTCTGATTTGCAACACCTCTTGCAAGTCTGGCAACGCCGCGGTCTTGCGGCCAGCACAACAGCGCGGCGTCTATCTGCTTTGCGCGGCTATTACGCCTATCTGTGCGCAGAGGCCATTCGCAAAGATAATCCTGCAACCTATTTGGCAAGCCCAAAGCTTGGCAAATCTCTGCCAGATACTTTGGATGAGGAGGAAGTCACGCGGCTTCTAGATGGCGCATTATTGCTCGAAGATAAAGCGCAGGCATTGATGATGTCAGCTGGGATTGAGATGTTATATGCCACCGGCCTTCGTATCTCAGAGCTGTTATCATTGCGTGAAAGCGCTCTCATCGCCAATGACAAAACATTGACCATCATGGGCAAGGGCGGCAAAGAGCGTCTTGTTTTATTGACCGATATTGCCTTGGAAAAAACCACCCGCTGGATATCATGGCGCCATGATCATCATCCTGAATTTCAAGATGATATTCTATTTTCCAAAGATAATAAGCCTGTTAGCCGTGAAGATTTTGCGCGCTTACTTAAAAAAATTGCCAGCCTTGTTGATATCGCGCCGACCAAAATCAGCCCTCATAAATTGCGCCATAGTTTTGCAACACATATGTTAAATCGCGGGGCTGATTTGCGTGTTTTGCAAACGATGCTTGGCCATGCGGATATCGCAACGACTCAGATTTACACCTCAACGCGCTCTGATCGCCTTTCTGGCTTGGTGCGTGATATGCATCCCCTTGCCAGACGGGGCAAGGGTGAGCTAGAATAATGATATTCATAAAAACGGATAAAGAGTGATAGCCATGCGTCATTTCCTTGATTTCGAAAAACCAATTGCGGCACTTGAAGGTAAGATTCAGGAATTGCGTCATTTGACCAATGAGACTGATATCAATATCGCCGAAGAGATTGGCAAATTACAAACACGTATGGAAAAAGAGCTAACGCAGACATATCAATCCTTGGGCGCTTGGGAAAAAGTCCAAGTGGCACGCCATCCAGATCGTCCAAAATTATCCCAAATTATTACTGAATTAACTGATGAATTTGTGCCACTTGCTGGTGATAGAAACTTTGCTGAAGATTACGCCATTATCGGCGGTTTGGCTAAATTCCGTGGCCGTGATGTTGTCATTATGGGCACTGATAAAGGCGCTTCAACCGAAGAGCGTATTAAGCGTAATTTTGGTATGGCACGCCCAGAGGGATATCGCAAAGCCATCCGCTTGATGGAAATGGCAGATAAATTTGGCCTTCCTGTGTTAACCTTTGTTGATACCGCTGGCGCCTATCCAGGCAGAGGCGCAGAAGAGCGTGGCCAGGCAGAAGCCATCGCGCGCTCTATCCAGACATGTTTGAACCTATCTGTTCCTATGGTCACAGCCATTGTGGGTGAGGGCGGCTCAGGCGGCGCGATTGCGCTTGCCACAGCGAACCGTGTGGTGATGTTTGAACATGCTGTTTATTCTGTCATTTCACCAGAAGGTTGTGCATCGATTTTATGGCGGTCTGCTGAACATGCCCAAAAGGCAGCTGAAGCACTTCGTCTCACAGCGCAAGATATGCTAACGCTTGGTGTGATTGACGGTATTGTTGATGAGCCTCTTGGCGGTGCGCATCGTGATATCACAGGCGCGATTTCATCTCTTGGTGATATGATGGCAAAACAGCTTGATGAGTTATCATCTCTCACAGGTCAGGCTGTCAAAGCAGATAGACGCGCTAAATATGTCGCAATTGGTGATAAAGGCCTTTAAAGCCGCTACCATTTAAAAATAACGCTGATTTTGCCATGCGCTAAGAGCGGCGCGTGCGCGCCTGACATCTTCAAAATCTAACTCTGCCATCGCCATATCACCATCTGGCCCCGCATCATCTAACACCTCACCCCATGGCGAGATAATCAGCGCATGGCCATAAGTGTGCCTGCCATCATCATGAGTGCCTGTTTGCGCTGATGCGATAACAAAGGCGCCTGTCTCTATCGCTCTTGTGCGTTGCAGAACATGCCAATGCGCTGTGCCTGTTGTGGCGGTAAAAGCAGCCGGTGTCAGGATTATCTCAGCCTCTTGCTTGGCATAATGATGATAAAGCCCAGCAAATCGTAAATCATAACAGATAGATAAGCCTGATTTATGCCCATCGATTGTGGTCAGGCATGGCGTGCTACCAGCCTTGAAATCATCAGATTCACGATACCGCCTCCCATCATTCACATCAGCATCAAACATATGAATTTTATCATAGCTAGCTGTAATCTCACCATCAGGGTTGATGATGAAATGGCGGTTTGCAATGCGCTCATCATCGTTAGTTCGTATCATACAAGAGCCGATGGACAGCCAAATATCATGTGATAATGCCGCCTCTTTGGCCATAGACAAAAAGGCAGAGTTTTCTTGTCTTTCTGCTAATTCATGCAAGCTTGCTTTATCGCGTGCAAGCAGGTTGGCACATTCAGGCAGACAGATAAGGCGCGCTCCCTCCATCGCGGCTTTGGCAATCAGATCACCTGCCATCATGCGATTGTGCGCTAAATCATCACGCGCTGTATATTGCAGAGCCGCGACTTTCATGCCTCATCTTATCCTTTGGCAATTCTTGTGATTAGGTGCGTCCGACCAGCATATCTAATTTGCCGAGCCTGTGCAATTTTGCCAAATCATCAGACCCGCCAATGGGGATATCATCGATAAAGATTTGCGGCACAGATGTTCTGCCCTCTGCGCGTTGGCTCATTTCTTGACGAAGGGCGCGCGAGGCACTTACATCAATTTCTTCATAAGATAGATTTTCACTATCAAGAAGGCGTTTTGCTCGGATGCAAAACGGGCAAATGGAAGTGGTATAAATCTCAATTTTGGCCATGTGATTAGCGCCTTTTTTATAATGATATTTCGATATATATGGGCTGTTATGGCAGTAGGTGCAATGGGCTAAAATCATAAAATTCTAGCAAGCGTTAGGCTATCTACCTGCGTTGCGCCTGCTTGTAATAATGTGCGTGCCATTTCCGTTGTTGTATATCCAGTGGTGCGGACATCATCAATGATTAAAATCTTGCGCCCTTTCAGCTTGGATAGCCGTTTTGGCCGTATCGCAAAGGCTCCTTTTAATATCTTGGCTCTGACTTTGGCATTATGCTTACCAAGCGGCCTTGTCGCTTTGCGCCGATAGCACATCAGCGGGTCAAATTGGCCGCGCCTGTCTGATAAAGTGCATAAATGACGTGCTAGTTCGGCTGATTGATTATAACTGCGATAAAGCCGCCTCGTAATATGAAGCGGCACAGGAATGATCAGATGCTCATCGCTCACAAGCTCTTGAAAACGGGCCAGCATCATCTGTGCCAATAAAGGCGTCAGGTCAAGCCTGCTAGCATGTTTGAATGGCAATATTAACGCCTTTGATCCCTCATCATAACGAAGCAGGGCGCGCTGTGTTTGCAAAAGCGGTGGGTCTTGCAAACAAGGCACACATAAATCAGTGCCTGCTGTGCCAAAGACTGGCCTGCCACAGCGCAGGCATATGGGCGCTGTGATAAAGGAAAGGCCAGACCAACAAGCTGCACACAAACCATAATGGCTTGTTTCACAATCACAGATTGGACAATGATGTGGTAGTACCCTATTTAAAAGGCGTGATGAGTGAGATATGTATTTGCCGAACATGGCAAAAACTCCGCAACCTGTTTTCTCAGGTTCAGTTTTGATGAGGCAAGATAAACAAATGATTAAAGCGCCAGAGATTTTTGATAATCTGCAAATCGTGCGTAACCGAAACCGTGCGGCGCAAAACTTTCAACAGTCTGATTTTTTAAAACAGCTGGCTGTCGAACGCCTTGCCGACAGGCTTGATTTAATGCGCCGTGATTTTGACACCATCATTGATGTTGGCGCACATGGTGGCTATGTGGCGCGCATGCTTGGCGGGCATGAAAAATTATCCAAAATCATCTCCCTTGACCCCTCACAAGCCTTTGTGGAGCAGGCAACGCAACATGGCCCATCATCTGTGATGTCTGTTGAAACATTACCTGATAATCTAGGCACTGTTGATGGGATTGTCTCTCTTCTCTATCTGCATCAAATCAATGATTTGCCGGGATTGATGAAGCAAATGGCAGCCACTTTGAAGCCTGATGGATTGTTTTTTGCCGTATTATTTGGCGGGCGCACCTTACAAGAATTGCGGGCATGCCTCAGCGCTGCCGAAGAAGAGATTCTTGGCGGCATCAGCCCGCATGTTGCGCCTATGGCTGATATTCGTGATGTTGGCGGATTGTTGGGACGTGCTGGCCTTGCTTTGCCAGTCGCAGATAGCGAGCTGTTGACAGTCACCTATTCCTCATTATTTAAACTCATGCATGATTTGCGCGCGATGGGAGAGGGCAACAGCCTCATCGGCAGACGCACCTCATTATCGCGGCGCGATTTATTCTTGCGCACAGCAGAGATTTATCAAGAACGCTATGGCAGAGATGACGGCACTATCCCTGCTAGCTTTGAGCTTATTCATCTGACCGCATGGTCACCAGATAAAAGCCAGCAAAAACCCTTGCGGCCAGGCTCAGCGAAAATGTCTTTGAAAGATGTGCTTTAAAGCAAATCTTGTAAGGCGGCGATAAGAGGCATATCTGCTGGCGGCATATCATAGTCACGAAGGCGCGGTGCGCGCACCCATGCAAGCTCACTTGCCACGATAGGCTTTGGTGTCCCCCACCATCTGCGGCAGACATATAATAGCATCACTAGATGAAACTCATCATAAGCGTGGCTGACAAATGATAATGGCGCAAGGCATGATGATTTTGTATCAATGCCAAGCTCTTCTTGCAGCTCTCTTATGATCGTATCTTCTGGTGTCTCGCCTGCTTCCATTTTGCCGCCGGGAAATTCCCATAAATTTGGCATGGATTTGCCAGCTGGTCTTTTTGCCAGTAACACACGGCCATCAACATCCACAAGCGCACAGGCCACAACCGTCACAATTTTCTTAGACATAGCTATAAACCTGTCTCTTATA
>WTHW01000014.1 GCA_011526395.1 Alphaproteobacteria bacterium | reverse complement strand
GCGCGATGATCACGCTTTCATAAAGACGCATATTGCTCTCTCCTTATGGGTCTTTATCAGTCAGCCTCTTGCAAAAGAAGCTGATGATTAGCCAGCAGGTTCGACCTGTCTAGCAAGGATTTTTATGTAGCCTTTTAAAACAAAAGGCGGATGTTGGCGCAGTACTACAACAATAACGCCTTTATAATCAAGCTTTTTCGCATTATTGCGACAGATTTATTCTCATGAAAAAAATGGGATTAACGCTTGCCCATGCCCTAGCGCCCATGTCATTAACAAGAGCTATAAAGATTATCGCACGATTACGAGGATTTTCATGTCAAAAACAGCATTTCTATTCCCCGGTCAAGGATCACAAGCGCCTGGCATGGCGCAGTCACTAGCCAGCGCATCACAAGCAGCGCGCGATGTACTTGCGCAGGTTGATGAGGCTCTCGGACAAAATCTCTCAGCTCTTATGGCTGATGGGCCAGCCGATGAATTGACATTAACAGCAAATGCACAGCCAGCCTTATTTGCAAGCTCACTTGCTGTCTGCGCCGCGATTGCTGAACATAGCGGCAAATCACTAGACGCTTTTGGTAATATGGTGGCAGGTCACTCTTTGGGTGAATATTCAGCATTAAGTGCTGTTGGCGTATTTGATGTTGCGACAGGCGCTAAACTCCTGCGTATCAGAGGTGATGCTATGCAAGCCGCTGTCCCCGTTGGTGAAGGGGCGATGGCCGCTCTGATTGGGGCAGATATCGCACTTGCTGATAAAATCGTTGCCAAAGCAGAAGCCACAGGGGCTGTGCAAATTGCCAATGATAACGCACCGGGTCAAGTTGTGCTATCTGGCTCTCTTGTGGCTGTTCAAGCTGCTATGGCAATCGCACAAGAAGAAGGGCTGAAGCGTGTTGTGCAACTCCCTGTTAGCGCGCCATTCCATTCAGAATTAATGCAGCCAGCCGCTGATGCGATGGCAACCGCACTTGGCGGTACAGATTTCACCGCGCCGTCATTGCCAGTGATGTGTAATGTCACAGCTGGCCTTGAGGATAAGGCTGATGCCTTGCGTGATAATCTCATCACACAAGTGACAGGCCGCGTAAGATGGCGCGAATCTCTCGAAGCGATGGCGGCTTCAGGCGTGACACGCTTTATTGAAATTGGCACAGGCAAGGTGTTAAGCGGCCTTGTAAAGCGCACAGTTAAGGATGTTGAGATTATTTCAGTTGAAACAGCTGATGATATCGCGGCACATTTTTAAAAAAGAAAACAGAGTAGGAAGCAAACCCATGTTTAACCTTGAAGGAAAAACAGCCCTTATCACAGGTGCCAGTGGCGGCATCGGCGCTGAGATTGCACGCGCACTTCATGCACAAGGCGCAGATGTTGTGCTTCACGGCACAAGACAAGCAAAGCTAGAAGAACTAGCCGCCAGCCTTGGTTCGCGCGCTCATGTAGTCACAGCCAATCTATCAGATAAAGCAGATGTGGAAGGGCTATTCGCCAAAGCCTCTGAATTTACAGGTGCGGTCAACATCCTCGTCAATAACGCTGGCATTACACGTGATAATCTTGCTATGCGGATGAAGGATGAAGAGTGGGATGATGTGATTTCAATCAATATGACAGCGACCATGCTGTTATGTCGCTCTGCACTTCGCTCGATGATGAAAGCGCGTTGGGGTCGTATTATTTCAGTCTCCTCAATCGTTGGTGTCACAGGGAATGCTGGCCAGACAAATTACGCCGCATCAAAAGCTGGCATGATTGGCTATTCAAAATCACTTGCCGCAGAAGTCGCAAGTCGCGGCATCACAGTGAATGTTGTGGCGCCTGGTTTTATCGAGACACCAATGACAGATGTTCTCTCAGATGACCAGAAAGCCAATTTGCTTGGTAACGTGCCAGCAGGCCGTCTAGGGCAGGGCGCAGAAATCGCCGCCGCTGTCTCTTATCTAGCAAGTGAAGAAGCAGGCTACACCACAGGCGCGACACTGCATGTCAATGGTGGTATGGCCATGATTTAACGCTACGAAATAGGCGATAAACACTTCATTTCACGCTGTGATAGTCAAATTTGCATAAAAGACTAGCCTAGCGTTGCGGAATATGTTATTCGCCTTTTCCAAATGTAACGATCAGGGGCGTCTCGCCTCGTTTTCGAACCTTAAGGGGGTCTCTTATGAGCGATATTGCAGAACGCGTAAAATCTATTGTTGTTGAGCATCTTGGTGTGGACGCTGATAAAGTTGTTGAAGGTGCATCTTTCATTGACGATTTGGGCGCAGATAGCCTTGATACAGTTGAATTGGTTATGGCATTTGAAGAGGAGTTTGGTTGTGACATTCCAGACGACGCAGCCGAAAAAATCATGACAGTGAAAGACGCTGTTGATTTCCTAGAAGGCGCGGCTTCTTAAAATCATCTAAATAGATGACAAATATTTGACGACCTTGTTGCGTGAGTTATAATCGTGCAGCAAGGTTTTTTTTATGAGAAAAATTCTTATACAAGATGAATAGGATACACAGATGAGACGAGTTGTCATTACAGGAATGGGTTTGGTTACACCACTTGGTGTGGGTGTGACACATAACTGGACAAGCATCCTGGCAGGTAAATCTGGCTTGGGTCAGATTGAAGGCTTTGATGTGTCTGATATCTCATGTCGTATCGCTGGCCATGTACCAACGGGTGATGGCGAGGGCGATTTGAATATGGATGATTTCATCGCGCCAAAGGATCAGCGCAAGCTTGATAAATTCATCCAATTCGGTCTTGTTGCAGCGTACGAAGCTATCGAAGATTCAGGCTGGGTGGCAACTACCACAGAACAGCAAGAGCGCACAGGCGTTATGATTGGCTCTGGTATTGGCGGCCTTTCAACCATTGTTGAGACAAGCAATCTGATGAATGAAAAAGGCCCAAAGCGTATCAGCCCCTTTTTCATCCCATCTTCTTTGATCAATTTGATTTCAGGACATGTGTCTATCAATCATGGCTTCAAGGGGCCTAATCATGCTGTTGTAACAGCTTGTTCAACAGGCGCACATGCGATTGGTGATGCCAGCCGCCTTATCATGTATGGTGATGCTGATGTGATGGTGGCCGGTGGGGCAGAAGCGGCGATTTGCCGTCTTGGCATTGCTGGCTTTGCGGCCGCGCGCGCGCTATCAACTGAATATAATGATGACCCGCAAGGTGCATCACGCCCATGGGATAAAGGCCGTGATGGTTTTGTCATGGGCGAGGGCGCAGGGGTGCTTGTTCTCGAGGAATATGAGCATGCCAAGGCGCGCGGTGCTAAGATTTATGCAGAAGTCAAAGGCTATGGCCTATCTGGTGATGCGCATCATATCACAGCGCCTGCTGAAGATGGCGATGGCGGCTTCCGTGCGATGAAGGCCGCATTGAAGAATGCCAACCTCGCGCCATCAGATATTGATTATATCAACGCACATGGCACATCCACACCACTTGGTGATTTGATTGAAGCTGGCGCCGTGAAGCGTTTGCTAGGCGATGCTGTGAAAGATGTGTCTATGTCATCAACCAAAAGCGCAACTGGCCACTTGCTAGGTGCGGCTGGCGCGATTGAGGCGATTTATTCAACATTGGCGATTAAGACAGGCGATTTGCCGCCAACATTAAATCTTAATGACCCTGAAGAAGATATGGCCGATTTTGATTTGGTACCTCTAAAGACCAAGAATAAGACAGTGCGCTATGCCATGTCGAACAGCTTTGGCTTTGGCGGCACAAACGCCTCGTTGGTTTTGGGCGCCGTGGATGAATGATAGGCGGATTAACGCGCTTCCTTAGTCGGGTATTTATCTTTACCAGCCTGATGGCTTTGGTAACCATTATGTTGTCATCTGTATGGTTTCAACATATTTGGACAAAGCCATCCACGCAGGCTGAAGATCGCATTATTCAAATTCCAGCTGGCACAAATCACAAACAACTCAGCCGATATCTTCATGACGAAGGCTTTTTGCCATCTATATGGCTATATTCAGCTCTGCGATTTGGCTTTACCATCATTGCCCAAGAGAGCTTTTCACCAAAAGCAGGCGAATTTGAAGTGCCAGCGCGCTCATCCTATGCTGATTTATTCGAAATCATGGATCAAGGCATCCCTTACCAGCATCGCTTTATGGTGATAGAGGGGCAACGCTCTCAGGAAATCGTTGTCGCCCTAAATAAAGATGACAGGCTAAAAGGCGCCATCTTACGCACGCCCAAAGAAGGTACACTCGCACCAGATACCTATTTCTTTGAACGTGGCACACAGCGAAGCGATCTGATAGCGCGCATGCAAGCAAGGCAAGAGATCATCATAGCCGAAGAATGGGCTAATCGTGCATCTGACTTACCTTTCAAAACAGCGACTGAGGCTATCATCATGGCGTCTATCATTGAAAAGGAAAGCGGCCTTTCCAGCGAGCAACCTCTTGTCTCTTCTGTATTTGCTAATCGTCTACGTGATGACATGCGCCTTCAATCAGATGCAACAGTCCTTTATGGCATTATCGAAGATGAGGGGCGCGCCCGTGAGGTTTTGCGCCGTGATTTGGAAAAGGACGGCCCTTGGAATACCTATCGGCGCATGGGCTTTCCCAAAACAGCGATTGCCAACCCATCACGCCTTGCCATACGCGCTGCCTTAAACCCCATGCCATCTACCTATTTTTATTTCGTAGCTGATGGACAAGGCGGGCATAAATTTGCCAAAACATACAAAGAGCATCAAAAAAATGTGCTAGCCTATCGCAGGGCAAAAGCAAAAAACAAATAGTGAGGCAAAAATGACCGGAGACCTTATCCAAAGACGTGGACTTATGCTGGTTTTATCCTCACCATCTGGGGCAGGGAAATCATCTATCTCACGCCAGCTTCTTGCTCATGAAGATGACTTAACCCTATCAGTCTCAGCGACCACAAGAAGCCGTCGTCCGGGCGAGATTGATGGCAAAGATTATCATTTCACAGACGAGACAAGCTTCCAAATTGGTATCAATAAAGGCGAGTTCCTTGAATATGCCAAGGTGTTTGGCAATTATTACGGCACCCCGCGCGCCCTTGTCGAAGAAAAGCTAGCCTCTGGCAAGGATGTGTTATTTGATATCGACTGGCAAGGCACGCAACAGCTTGCAGATTTAATGCCAGAGGATTTGGTCAAAGTCTTTATCCTGCCGCCATCAGTTCAAGAGCTTGAAAAGCGTCTTCTTAGCCGCGCACAAGACACAGCCGAAGTTGTGGCAGGCCGCATGGCAAAAGCGGCTGATGAGATGTCTCATTACCCAGAATATGATTATATCATTGTGAATCATGACCTTGAAAAATCAGTCTCACAAGTTGAGCAAATCCTGCATGCAGAACGCCTAAAACGGCGCCGGCAAATTGGTCTGTCTGATTTTGTAAAACAGCTTCGCGATCAGGCGCAATAAGTCGCTAGATTTGTCCCTGTAAATGACGTGCCAGCGCACAAAAGGCCTCAATCTCTAAATCTTGAGGGCGAATGGTTGGATCAATCCCAACCTCTTTCAGCATAGCCTCACCCCCATAGGCCTTAAAGCTAGCACGCATCATCTTGCGCCTTTGTGAAAAGGCTTTGGCTGTCACAAGCTCTAAGGTCGCTTTATCACACTCAAATAACGGCGCGGCACGCGGCACAAGGCGCACAACTGATGATGTGATCTTTGGTGGCGGCACAAATGCTTCTGGCGGAATATCGAATAACAATTCTGTCTCTGCTAGCCATTGGCTGATGATGGATAGCCTGCCATAGGCCGCGCTCGACGGCGTTGCGCAAATACGCTCTGCCACTTCCTTTTGAAACATCAGGACAAACCGCGAAAATTCTTGTGCATTATCAAGCCATTTCAATAACAAAGTCGTCGCGATATTATAAGGAAGGTTTGCGACAATCGCGCGCGGCGCTGTGCCATATGTCCATAAAGGTGCCTTTAGCGCATCATCTTCTGATAAGGTCAGCTTGCCATCTGCTGCTTCTACCAAATGGTCAAGGAATGAGATAGCGCGCCTATCTTTTTCAATCGCGATGATATCGGCATCTGTTTCAGTCAGCAACGCACGTGTTAGGCCACCGGGACCCGGTCCCACCTCAATGATAGTCGCTTCCGAGCCAAGCGCTTTTGAGGCAATTTTGGCTGTGAGATTCAAATCAAACAGGAAATTCTGCCCAAGTGATTTCTTCGCATATAGCTGGCTCTCAGATACAAGCTGGCTCAAGGGCGGTAATGCGTTGACCCTTGCTATCAAATCGCTTTGTCTAGCCATCTTGCACCCCATAGCGATGCTCTGCCATCTTCAGCGCTGTTGCCATCGCTTGGCGCAAGCTATCATCTCTTGCAATCCCTTTGCCAGCAATATCAAAGGCTGTGCCATGATCTGGTGAAGTGCGAATGAAATCAAGGCCAAGTGTTATGTTCACAGACCCATGAAAATCAAGCGTCTTTACAGGTATCAAAACCTGATCATGATACATCCCAATAATGCAATCAAATTGACGTCTTTTTTCCTGATGAAACAGCGTATCAGCTGGATGAGGCCCTGTGATGATAGCTTTGCCACCCAGCCTATCTGATGCATGCTCAATGGCTGGCATTACAATCGTTTGCTCTTCATCACCCATAGCGCCATTCTCGCCAGCATGTGGGTTTAGGCCGCAAACACCAATGCGCGGCGATGATAGGCCAAAATCCTGCTGTAATGCACCTGCGACATCCTCAATCAGCTCTGATAAATCGCTTTCATTTATCTGTTTTGGCACATCTGAAAGCGCAATATGTATCGTTGCTGGCACAACGCGCAATTCAGAATTGGCAAGCATCATAATCGCTGATTTATCTGAAGACAGCGCGCCTAGATATTCTGTATGGCCAGGATATTGAAACCCTGCCTCATATAATGTTGATTTGGCAATCGGGCAGGTGACAATGGCGCGGACATCGCCTGCTAATGCCAAATGTGCGGCGGTGGCAATGGCTTCGATAACCATGGGGGCATTTGCTGTTGAGGGCGCACCTGAAATCACAGCTTCAGGCCATGATATCTCTGCTAAATTTATCTTATCAAAATAAAGCGGGTCACCCGGTGTCCATTTGGCAAATTCACAAGAGATATCTAATGCCTCTGCCAGAGATGACAGATGGCTCTTATCACCAATTAAAACAGACTGTGCGCGCAGATCATCATTTCCAAGTAACGCCTTCAGCGCAATCTCAGGGCCAATGCCTGCCGGATCTCCCGGTGTAATGATAATAGGGGTGATAAATTGCTTATCTGGCACAATACCACCTATCAAGACCCGCGCTTTTCAATCGTGGCAGCGCGACGAAGACGAAGCAAATAACGATTAGAGATAATTGAGAAAATCTTATTTAACTCATTATTGGTCAAATCTTGCAAGGATGGTAAATCCAATTCAGGCATTTTACGATCGCAGACCATAATCACCACCATGCCTTCTGCAAAATTAAGTGGCTCTGTGGCTTCACCAACTTGCAATTTTTCAATAATAGCACGTAAATTCGGTGTCACTGTCGCCAGTTCAAGATCATACACATAACTTGGCTGACCAGATCCTAATTTTGTGTTGATGATATCAATTTCAGCACAGCTTGTGGCTGTTTCTGTCATCTTCTTGATTTCACCAGCCGCAATTAACTGATCACTTGATGAGCTATCAGCAGGCAGAGGCAATAACGCTCTTGCGATTGTGATAATCGCTTGTGATGGGTCGATAAGACCTTTGGCTCTCACACCTTCTTTGCGCAAAATATACACAACACCATCTTGGTTAATCGGGCCTAATACAGCGCCAGAAGGGGCTTGTTCAATCGCACTTGCCAAATCTTCAGGCAATGTATTAATCACAATCCAGCCAAGCTTACCGCCATCTTTGCCAGAGCCTGCCGCAGAATATTGGCTTGCAATCGCAGCAAAATCAGCACCTTGCACTATCGCATCAATCATTTGTTGTGCGACTTCCATATTGGCACTTGTGGGTCTGTCTTTTGTTGGCGCCAGAACAATTTCAGATAGGCGCACCTGAGGCTGGCTTAAATCGTCCTTGATACGAGCCAAGGCTTGGTTTGCCAATTTATCTGCATTATCAAATTGGTTTTTATGCCTATCACGAAGAAGCGTTGACCATATCAAATCAGCTGATACTTTTTGCTCGATGATTTGCCTATCCAGACCTAATTCGCGTAAATTTTGGCCAGATGATTTGGTGTCTGTTTTATAAGTGTCGTCCACCATTTCACGGGCTTGCTGTGCGCCAGCTTCAATCAAACCGGGCGCAAGGCGTTTTACTTCGATGAATTTCAGCTTATCATCAATTAGCATGTTCAGCACATCATCACGAAGCTGTGCTTCATTATCATCTGTTAGTTTTAAGCCAGTTGCACTTAAAAGATAAGCAAGCCTGTTTTCCACATCAATATTTGTAATCGCCTCACCATTGACAACAGCCACCACACTCACCGTGCTCGCAAAGCCAGCTGATAGGGGGGCGAAAACAATACCAAGACTGAGAGTGATAATCGCCACAAAACGTGACAAAAATTTTGAATGACGTGGATCAAGAATGTGCATGAATTGTCTCATAAAATTAATCTTCTGATCGAGCGAGTAAAAACCCAGCAGTTAAGCAAATAGCGATAGCAGGTCCCCATCCGGCAATCATTACAGGTAAGCGCGCATTTGCGCCAAGTAAAAATACCAAATCCGTGAAAAAATATACAAAGAATCCAAGCCCAATACCCATCGCCATCAGCTTATAGCGTGGCATGCGGCTAAATCTCAATAATGTGAAACAAGCCGCCAGCATCGTCAGCCCCAGCAGGCGAAGCGGGTTTGATAATTGCTGTTGCAGATAAACCCGATGTTCATTTGACGGCAGACCTGTTTGGTTCAACATATCAATAAAGCTAGGTAGTGCATAAATTGAGATTGTGTCTGGCTTTTGTGTTGTTCTTGCAAAATCAACAGGTGTCATAGAGGTATCAAGCACCATATTCACAGCATCAGATGTTGTGCCAAGATTATCACTTATCGTCGCTTGCTCTAATTGCCATCCACCATCGCTAAGCGTCATTTCTTTTGCTTGGCCGCGCCAGAGTATCGCGCCATTTTCATTGATGCTATAGATGATAGGCTCATTGATACGGTAATTTTCAAGGTCAAGGCTAGGCCCATGGATAATCAGATTATGTGTATCATTATTATCCTTTAGCCAAACGCCAGATGCTGATATCGAAAATTTACCCTCTGCGCCTCTGCCAAACAAATCTCCCTTTATCTCATTTTGGGCTGCAATCGTCACCGATTTAATCGGGTTCAACACAAGGTTCTGCAGAGAGCCAATGATGATGACTGTGATAAAAACAGGCATCAGCGCTTGCCAGATATTCTGCCCGAACCCTCTTGCGACAATCAATTCATTCGTCTTTTGCCAATTCTGAAAACATAATAAAGAGCCAAAAAGCACAGCAAAAGGAAGTAGCAAATCCATCTTTTCAGGCAAACCGATAAATAACAGCCACAATATAATCAAGCTGGATTGATCTGTGCTGATATTGCTAAAGCGCCGATACAGCTCGACCGCATCAATCAACAAGATAAATGCTAACAAGCTTCCCAATGTCAGCACTATCCAAAAGGAAAAGCGTTTTGAGAAATAAAGCGTTAAGGCAAGCGGCGGAAAGATATTCATGAGCTTGCCACCTTATTTGCCCGCATGAATTGAAGATTAGGCAGGAATATAAGCGCCAAACCACATAATGATGGCACGATAAGCACAATATATTGCAAAGGCCATAAAATGGGGGCTGTCACAGTCGCAGATCGCGCTGAAATAAACAATATTTGAACAAATAGAGCGATAATGATCGTGCCCCAAATACGCTGCGTTTTATATTGGTCACGCAGCCGTCCTCTGGTAAGGCCAGCGATGGCAATAATAGCGAGCGTTATCGCCAAAAAGGGGCTCGTGATACGATAATGCCCATAGGCAAGCCGTTGATTGATAAATCTCTCACTATTTGATGTTTCAGGATTGAGCAAATTGCGGATGCTATCTTCATTCATATCTAGCGGGCGGTTTGATGAGCTATTCACCTCACCACGTGCGATGTTCAATTTATAGCTCTCAAAAAATAGCGTCGCACTTGCTTCACCGCTTTTTGTGTCAATTTGCGAGCGCTCCCCATTTTCAAGCAATAAATAGGGCTGGCCATTATCTCTGCCAAATGTACCGTCAGACGCCGTCAAAGTTGTGATCGTCTCACCATCTCTTTTATCTTGGATAAACACATTGCGGACTTTTTGGCTTGATATACGCTCATCAATAAAGATGGTCAGGCCGGGCGCTAAATCCACAAACACCTTATCTTGCAGCAAGATTTTTGGTATCGCGACACGCAATTCTAATTGCCGTGTTTTAAACTCACCAAAGCTAGTGGGAAGAATATAAACAGAGTTTATGACCAAAAAAGCGGTACAGAATGCGGCAAAAGCAAGAGGCGCATATGTGAATTTTTGTGTGCTCCAGCCGACTGACTGACTCGCGACTAATGCTCTATCAGCATTGATTTTATTCACAACCCATATGATCGCAATCAAAAGCGCGATCGGCACAGCCTGCAAGAGCCACAAGGGCATCGCCAAAATTGATAAATATAAAAATGAGATTAAGGGGCTACCTTTATTCACCACTAATTCAAGCAATTGCAGTGTCTGGTTTAACCACACAACCATAATCAGGCTGAACAAAACCACAGATGTGACTTGGAAATATTGCGAGAATAAATAGCGATGTAAACGCATCTGTTTCACTATGTTTTGTTAGCGGTTGAAAGTAACGTCGCAAGATACATCTATACAGTTGCGCAAACTGCTTTGTCAGTTCGCATGCAACATGCATAGTAATAGCATTCCACATGTAATTCTATGTAGCATATTCTGACAAGAAATGGCAAAGTGGATTTGTATAAAATTCAAAAGTTTTCAGCAATTTAACAGCCGAAACACATACCTATCACATTATCCAAACAGGAGTGGATATGCCGTCATATTTAAATGTTGAATTTACATCACATGAAAACGCCTCAGCCTCAATCGTCATTATGGATAAAGGCCTGAACGCAACTGCCGGTCATTCTGACGATGCAGCGCATGTGAAAGAGGTCGCAGAGCATGCCTCATTCAACGGCAAAAAGGGACAATCTTATCTGCATGTCCACCATGATGCAGACAAGGCGAAAGCGATTTTAGCTATTGGCTCTGGCGATGGCATGACAACAACGCTTGAGGCTGAATTACTTGGCGCCGCTTTGTATAAGGCACTCAGAAGCCACAAAATAGACACAGCTAATATCTCAATTGGTGATGCAGACGCAGAGTTAACAGCAGCTATGCTCTATGGCGCGATGAGCCAAGCCTATGAGTTTAACACCTATTTCACCAAGAAGGATGAGCCATCACAAATCCAATTGGGTGTCAGCGCACATAGTGATGCGTTACCCGCCCTATATGATGATAAAATGGCAATGCTAAAAGGTGTCTTCTTGGCAAGAGACCTTATCACAGAGCCAGCCAATATTCTCTACCCTGCGGAATTTGCCTCTCGTTGTGAAGCCTTATCATCTCTTGGACTTGAGGTTGAGGTGCTTGATGAAGCCGCCATGACAAAAATGGGCATGGGCGCACTTCTTGGTGTGGGGCAGGGCTCAAGACGTGAGTCCAAAATGGTTATCATGAAATGGCAAGGCGGCGGCGATGAAGCGCCATTGGCTTATGTTGGCAAGGGAGTCTGTTTCGACACAGGTGGTATCTCTTTAAAACCTGCCAAAGGCATGGAAGATATGAAATGGGATATGGGCGGTGCGGCCGGGGTAACTG
>WTHW01000031.1 GCA_011526395.1 Alphaproteobacteria bacterium | reverse complement strand
ATATGTCAGTCATTTCGTCTTAGGCGGGGCGCGCTCTGGCAAGAGTGCGTTTGCGGAAAAACTGGTGACAATGCGCGCGCAAAGCGAGGCAAAGCGCAAAGTTTATATCGCCACAGCTGAAGCATTTGATGATGAGATGAAAGAACGCATCGCCCAGCATATTGTGCAACGAGGTGACAGCTGGACGACTGTTCAAGAGCCGCTTGATATCGTTGGTGAGCTTAAAAAGCTAAATGATGGTAATGTGGCACTTGTCGATTGCTTGACCATATGGGCCAATAATCTGATTTATTATAAAAAAGACGCTGATGAGAGCATTCATGAGCTTTGTGCGTTTTTGGCAAACCCTAGCTGTGATGTGGTGTTGGTAAGCAATGAGCTAGGGCTTGGCCTTGTGCCAATGGATAAGATTTCACGACAATTCCGTGATATTAGCGGGAAAATGAATCAAGCTGTCGCATGCCAAGCAAAAACTGTCAGCTTTGTAGCCGCGGGATTACCTATCACTCTTAAAGATGATGTTACTTAATGATTTTTATTTGGGACTATTATGACAACAATATCTGCTTTATTCCAAGACGCCGCCCTTTTAGCTCAAAGTGATGAGGCGAGCGTTACAGCTGCAACGGATCGCCAAAATCAATTAACAAAGCCGCAAGGTAGCCTTGGTCGTCTCGAAGATATCGCGATTTTCATGGCAGGATGGCAAGGTGTTGAAAAGCCAGCTATTTCAAATGGCTATTGCCTTGTATTTGCAGGTAATCACGGAATCACAGCCAAAGGTGTCTCATTATTCCCAGCTGAAGTGACAGCGCAAATGGTGCTGAATTTCGAAGCTGGCGGTGCGGCGATTAACCAGCTTTGTCAAGCGGCTGATTTATCTTTGAAAGTCACGCCAATTGATTTGGATAAGCCAACAGCTGACTTCTCTGAGACGCTTGCGATGAGCGCTGATGAGGTGATGGAAGCAATGCAGATTGGTGCAGATGCGCTGCCAGCTGATGCAGATTATGTTTGCTTTGGCGAGATGGGCATTGGCAATACAACATCTGCGGCGGCGATTTGCACAAGCCAGTTCGGTGGCAAAGCCGCTGAATGGACTGGTGCTGGCACAGGCCTTGATAATGAGGGTATCAATAAAAAAGCACAGATTATTGAGCAAGCCATTGCCAAGCATGGTACAGGCTTTGATGATACGATTGCCTTGCTGAGCGCCTATGGAGGAAGAGAGCTTGCCGCGATTGCAGGCGGGGTTTTGGCAGCGCGCGCAAGAGGCATCCCTGTGATGCTAGATGGGTTTATTTGTACAGCTGCCGCCGCTACTTTGACAGCTAGCTTTGGCAAGGATGTGCTTGATCATTGCCTTGTGTCACATAAATCACAAGAGCCAGGTCATATCAAAATGATTGATGCTTTGGGCAAAGAGCCATTGGTTGATATGAAAATGCGCCTTGGTGAAGCAAGTGGTGCGGCATTGGCGACTTTGATTGTACGCGGCGCCCTTGCCGCTCATAATGGCATGGCAACATTCGCTGAGGCTGGTGTTAGCGGGTCTGACGATTAAGAGCATCATATGAGTGAGCAGGATAAGATAAATAAAATGGGTATCATCGCCGAAATCGGCAGTGCCTTTATGTTTTTATCGAGATTGCCTGTTCCGCAAAGATTATTCCAAAACGGCTTTCCAAGCTTGAATGACAGCCTGTGGGCGTTTCCTGTTGTCGGGGCTGTCATTGGCTTTATTGGTGCTGGCATTATGATGCTGGCAAGCGCGCTTCATATTCCAATGGGCGTGGCGGTTGTGTTTGCGCTGATTGCGATGGTGATGACGACAGGCGGGCTTCATGAAGATGGTCTGGCTGATATGGCAGATGGCTTTGGCTCTCATAAGGGGGCTGAAGAGATTGCACGTATCATGAAAGATAGCGTGATTGGCTCTTATGGGACGATTGCGCTTATTTGTTTATTCTTCATGCGTTGGACAAGTATTTCAGCGATAGAGATATCAATGATCCTCGCTCTTTTGCCTCTTTCAATGGCAGTTGGCAGAGCCAGTGTGGTGCTAGCGCTTATCACAACGCCTTTATCTCCACATGCATCGCTTGGTAAAATGCTTTCCAAGCCTGAAATGCCTGTGATTTTTGTGACAAGCTTCATCCTGTTTTTATTGGCTAGCTTTGTATCTTTTGGCGTTGTACTAGCTGGATTGCTGGCCGCTTTATCAGGGTTTGTTATTATCCGCGCCCTTGCCATTCGTAAAATTGGTGGGCTGACAGGTGATGTGATGGGCGCATTGATTGTGACAACAGAATTATTATTTCTGATAGGCGTCATTAGCTATGGGTAGTCCCTATTTTCTGCGCTGTTATTTGGTGCGCCATGGCCCTGTTGAAAAAGTAAAAGGGTGTCTTCCTGCTTATGATGCTGAGTTAAGTTCCGATCAAAGACAGCTTCACGCGCTAAAACACCATCTGCCAGATGATGGTGAGTATCATTGCTCACCGCTCAAGCGCGCAAGGCAATCATATGAGATATTAAACCCTGATGGGGGTAAACCATCCATTGATTTGAGGTTGGAAGAGCAGAATTTTGGGTCGTGGCATGAAAGGCCAATGGCTGAGGTATGGGATGATATATCACAGCGTATGAACCCCACGCACCCTGTGTCATTCATCAATTATGATGACTGCCCACCCGGCGGCACAAGTTTTGATGATGTGTATCAAAAGGCAGGTGCCTTTTTAGCCGAGTTGGTGGCAAAGCGTTCTGAAAAGCCACAAATGATTATATCCCATGCTGGCACAAGCAAAGCCCTGCTTGGTCATATGCTTGGCTTGTCGCCAGCACAGGCGATGATGATTGAAATCTCGCATGGCTCGGTAAGCGTAGCTGATTATATCTATGATACGCAAAAGCCAGATGACATCAGCCCTTGGCAAATCCAATGCATCAATCGTTTATATGGGGCGTGATTACAGCGATGCTGTGTTCCTTGTGCCTCTTGGGTCGACCCAGCCGATGGTTTTATCATCACGGCGATACACCATATTCAAGCCCTCATGAGACGCATTTCTGAACATAAGGCACGGTTGCTCTGATAATTCAAGACGCATCACGGCTTGATCAACTGACAATAATTCCACCTCATAAGACAGCTCTGCAATGATGGGAAGGCTTGCTTCTTCATTATCATTTTCTGAGTTATTTATCTCGATGTCGTCATTTTCAAATGATGGCAGAATAGATAACGGAGCTGTTACGATATTATCAAGGTCATTTGTACCATTGATAGGTCTGTGGCTTTTGAGGCGTCTTTTATGACGGCGTAAGCGTTTTTCAGCATGTTCAATCGCCGCATCAAGCGCCGCATGCGCGTCCCTTGCATGACCACTTGATTCCAACTCCATTCGTCTTGTCAGGTTCACACGGGTACGCACTGTAAAGCCGTCATCTGCCTTTTCCAATGTCACTGATGCGCTGATGGCATTGTCGAAATATTTATCGACAACATGAGACAATGCGTCTGTTGCATGTCCTTGGAATGACATGCCTGTATCCATATTTTTACCTGAAACATTTATTTTCATGGA
>WTHW01000140.1 GCA_011526395.1 Alphaproteobacteria bacterium | reverse complement strand
TTATGGCACTCGCTGGTTTTGGTTTGATAGGTGCTGGTAGCGCTGTCATCTTCCCACTCACGATTTCTGCCGCCGCTCAACTCAAGGATCGAAATTCTGCGTTAAATGTCGCTTCATTTGCTCAATTCTCATTCGTTGTGTTTTTGCTGGCGCCGCCAATTCTGGGAACAGTCGCAGAATATTTTGGCATCAGAATATCTTATGCCATTGGGTTGCCGCTCATTATGATAAGCTTGATGACAGTCTCATCCTTAAGATCACGTTAATTGGCAAAACCAATCATCCATTCTCGCACTCTTTTTGCTTTATCTGACAAATTGCCATTGGCAGGCCATACAAGATAAATGCCTCTACCGGTATGCCAACTCCAATCTTTGCGTGCTGCAAGCACTTGTTTATCCAGCATTTCAGATACGATATGGTCCCACCCAATGGCAAACCCTTCGCCTGAAATCGTTGCCTGAAGAACAAGTGCGTAATCATTCAGACGCAAGCCACCTTCTAGCACCTTGTCTTTGACTTTGTGATGTGAAAACCAATCTGACCATGTTGGTCGTTCGCGCACAGGCTCTTCAAGGTGAATAAGACGCTCTGATAATAAATTAGGTATAGAGCGCACATTCGGTGCGGCGGCCATCACCCTTGGACTTGCCACAGGATATAAAATTTCATCTGCCAGTTTTGCACATTCATACCCCTGCCAATGGCCATGACCAATACGTATACCTAAACTTATATTCTCGATAGCTAACTCAGGTTCTCTATCACTATTTTGCACACGCAAGTCTATATCAGGATGATTTTGATGTAGATGATGCATACGCGGCATAATCCAATAATGAGAAAAGGCAGATGACGTGCTCAATGTGACATAATCATGTCGTGCCATGTTCTGAACTGATGACACAGCTAATTCCATAGATGACAGACCAGAAGAAATCCCAGCATATAAACGCTCCCCAGCGGGCGTTAATGTAATTTTCCTGTGTGTTCTATAGAATAAAACAATGCTTAAATGAGTCTCGATTTGCTTGATTGCTGCACTCACAGATGGCTGCTGCATCCGCAGCTCTTCCGCGGCAAGCGTGAATGAACCGTGCCTTGCAGCAGCTTCAAAAATCACAAATTGTTTTGGCGAAGGCATCGAAGCCCAGAAATTATACATAGAAACAGTCTATGCAATACATAGGAATTTTCAAGGGTTACAATCACAAAATTCTTTAATAGAGTTTTGATGTTATTGTGAGGGAGGGGCATATGACCAAGCGGACAAGATCAGCAAGACGCACAAGCGCATCGTCACAAACAGCGTTTGCGTCTCCTTATATCCAGCGCAAACTACCTTTTTTCGATGTGCTAACTGAAGAGGAAATGTGCCGCATTGATGAGCAGGTTGACTGGATGCTTGAGAATGTGGGGGTCGCCTTTAGAGATGATCCTGTCGCACTTGATATTTGGCGAAAAGCTGGCGTGACGCCAACGGGGCCTCATGGAGATCTTATTAAGGCAGATGCGCAATGGATTCGTTCTCTTGTCGCAAAGGCACCAAGCCAGTTCACACAGCATTCTAGAAACCCTGAACGCTCTGTTGTGATTGGTGGCACCAATCAAGTATTTGCCCCGATTTATGGCGCTCCTTTTGTTCGTGATCTTCATGGCGGGCGTAGATATGCCACCTTTGATGATTTCGAAAAGTTGTTAAAGCTGTCTTACATGCACCCTAATTTGCACCATACTGGGCTTGTGATTGCTGAACCAACTGATATTCCGGTATCTAAGCGTCATCTGGATATGGTTTTCGCCCATCTTGTATTAAACGACAAACCACATCTTGGCGCGATTACAGAGAAAAGTAGAGCGCAAGATTCCGTTGATATGGTTGAGGTCATGTTCGGCAAAAAGACCATGGATGAACAAGTATGCATTATGGCAAATGTGAATACGAACTCACCTCTACTCGTTGATAGAGTTGTTACAGAAGCCATTCAAGTCTACTCAGGTCGCGGCCAAGCTATGGTTGTAACACCCTTTATTCTGACAGGCGCCATGGGCCCTGTCAGCACAGCCGCATCTGTAGCTCAAGCGATAACAGAGACAATGATGTGTTGTGCTTTTGCGCAAATCATACGCCCTGGCGCTCCTTTTGTGATGGGCAATTTCCTATCGTCAATGAGTCTTAAGTCAGGTGCACCGACGTTTGGTATGCCAGAGCCTGTAATGTCCAATTATGCCATTGGACAAATGGCACGACGCCTTGGCCTACCGTTGCGATGTGGAGGCTCATTAACAGCCTCTAAAATCGAAGATTCACAATCTGCTTATGAAAGCGCTGACAGCATGCACTCAACAATGCTAGCTGGCTCTAATTTCACACTTCATGCTGCTGGTTGGCTTGAAGGTGGGCTGTCAACAGGGTTTGAGAAGCTGATAATGGATGCTGATAGACTTGGCTCGTACCAAAAGGTGTTATCAGTCGGCCTTGAAACTGATGACAATGCTTTTGCAAGAGACGCCTATGAAGAAGTCGAGCCAGGTGGTCACTTCTTGGGCTCTGCTCATACAATGCGTAATTATCAGGATATCTTTTATGAGCCGCATTTGAGCGATAGTGAAAATGTTGAAAGTTGGGAAGATGCTGGCGCAAAAGACATGCGTGCAAGAGCCTATGATAGATGGAATGACATGCTTGATAACTATCAAGCGCCTCCTATTGATGAGGCCAAAAAAGAAGAGCTGGTCGACTTTGTAGCGCGCCGCAAATCAGAGCTGCCAGATGCTTGGTACTAAGCAAGAGGCTTGGTAAAGAGAATTTAAGAAGGGGAATATAAAAATGCCGCAAATTATTACAGATGATACAACCTCTGAAAAGAAATTACCCTCGCATGCTAAAGTCGTCATAATTGGTGGCGGTGTAGTTGGATGCTCTATTTTATACCACCTAGCCAAATTTGGCTGGAAAGATGCCGTTCTATTAGAAAGAGATGAGTTAACATCTGGCTCTAGCTGGCATGCGGCCGGGCAAATTCACACGATTAGTTCTGACCCTAATATTAGCCGCCTGCAAAGCTACACCATCAATTTATACAAAGAAATTGAAGAGCTATCTGGCCAATCAATTGGACTTCATTTAACAGGTGGGTTTTACCTCGCATCGAATAAGACATGGTATGATTATCTGAAAAGAGAGCGTTCAAAGGCACGATATATGGGCCTAGATCAGGAATTTATTTCACCTGAAGAAGTTGGCAGACGCCATCCTCTGATTGATCCTAAAAATTACTATGCTGCCTTATGGGATGACCAAGATGGTGATCTAGACCCCTCTGGCACCACCTATGCTTTCGCTAAGGCTGCAAGACATTATGGGGCGCAATATTTCACCCACACGCCTGCAACAGCAACGAGGCAACGTGCTGACGGGTCATGGGATGTTACAACCCCCAAAGGCACCATAAATGCAGAGCATATCGTAAATTGTGGTGGCCTGTGGGCGCGTGAAGTCGGGCATATGGGAGGCTTACATATCCCCGTTCAGCCGATGGAGCATCACTATCTTATCACAGAGCGTATCGATGAGATTGCCAATTTTGGCTCGCGCCTTCCTTGCGGCATTGATTATGAAGCCAATCTGTATTTCCGCCAAGAGCGTGAAGGCCTACTGCTTGGCACTTATGAGCCTGTGGGCGTGCCATGGAAGGTAGAGGGCACACCTTGGGACTTTGGACATGAATTATTGCCACCAAACCTTGATCATATCGCTGACAGGTTAGAGCTTGGGTTTGAACGTATTCCTGCGCTTGCGACTGCTGGGATTAAAGATGCTATTAATGGGCCATTTACTTTTGGACCAGATGGCAATCCTATGATTGGCCCTGTACCGGGGATGACAAATTATTGGTGTGCCGTTGGCGTCATGGCTGGCTTCTGTCAGGGCGGTGGTGTTGGCCTGACAATGGCTGAGTGGATGATTGATGGCGAGCCATCAATAGATGTCTGGGCTATGGATGTTGCACGTTTTGGTGATTGGGCATCACCTGATTGGGGCACCATTAAATCGACTGAAAATTATGAACGTCGATTTGTCATGACATTCCCGAATGAAACATTGCCAAAGGGTCGCAAACAACAGACAACAGCCCTATATGACCGTCTGGTGGCAAAAGGCGCACGGATGGGTCAATCATTTGGCCTTGAACATGCACTTTGGTTTGCAGATAGCCCGGATGATGCATGGGAAGACCCAACATTCGAGCGCAATCGCTCTCATGATTATGTGGCACGTGAAGTTGATGCTGTCCGTAATGGAGTGGCAGGCATTGAGATTGCAAACTTCGCAAAGCATGAAATTAAAGGCAAAGGCGCAAGAGATTGGCTAAATAAAACAATGGCAGGGTTCGTGCCAAAGAAAGGCCGTATCGCGCTAACACCAATGCTAACTGAAAAAGGTCGCCTATATGGTGACTTAACGATTGCTTGTCTTGATGATGAGCATTTCATGCTATTCGGGTCTGGTTCAATGCAAGATGCCCATTCTAGATTCTTCGCAAAGACTCTGCCAGAGGGTGTGAACCATGAAAACCAAACGCAATCATGGCACGGCATTGCCTTATCAGGTCCAAAGTCACGCGAACTATTACAAAAAATATCACGTGATGATGTATCAGCAGATGCATTGAAATTCCGTGATTGCCGCATGACTTATGTTGGCGGTGTGCCTGTGATATTAAACCGTATCAGTTTCTCAGGTGAATTAGGATTTGAGATTTACTGCAGACCGCAATATCTGTTGAAACTATCTGAGGCTATTGAAGAAGCAGGTGCTGATTTAGGCTATAGCTGGTATGGCAATCGCGCCTTGATGTCTCTACGCCTCGAAAAAGGCTGGGGCGCATGGGGACTAGAATTCCGCCCAGACTTTAATGCCATAGAATCAGGCATGGATGCTTTTATCAATTGGAACAAAGAATTTGTTGGTAAAGAAGCAACTTTGAAATTTAAAGAAGATGGCGTGGCACGTAAACTTGTCACAGTCACCGTCGACTCTCCGATTGATGTGACACTTGATGAAGCTGTTCTAAAAGATGGTGAAGCTGTTGGATATATCACCTCTGGCGGATATGCGCATCATGTAGGAAAATCTATGGCGATGGCTTATGTGGCAACTCAGCATGCTGAAGCCGGCACAGAACTAGATGTTGAGATTTTGGGTGAATTTCATAAAATCCAAGTGCAAGGCGCACCGATATATGACCCAAATGGTGGCAATATGAGAAGCTAAACAGGCGAACAAGCAAAATAAAAGCCGCATATGCTTTTCGCTATGCGGCTTTTTCTTTACCTGCCTCTTAACCCATCTTGCCAAGCATAATAGCTTTGTTTGGGTGTGCGCTTTTGCGTATCAAAATCAACATGCACTATACCAAAGCGCTTATCATACCCAAACGCCCATTCATAATTATCAAGAAGTGACCATGCAAAATAGCCCTTCACAGGCACACCATCCTCAATCACCTCTTCAACAGCCCTTAGATGAGATTCAAAATAGGATAGACGACTCGTATCTGCGATAGCTTCTCCTACTAGATAATCAGCATTCGCCATTCCATTTTCAGTAATGTAGATAGGTAAATCTGGGCAATAATCCTTTGCTAGTCGACGCAAGAAAAAGGATAAGCCTTCTGGTATAATTTCCCAATCCATATCTGTTTTTGGCAAATCACCTCTGAGACATTTAAAGCCGAAATGAGGCTCTTTATCGTCCGGCGCAATAACTGAGCGTGTGTAATAATTTACCCCTGCCCAATCCAATGGACTTGAGATGACGCTCATATCATCCTGATAATTTTCTGGCATCTCATTGCCGAAAACAGACAAAACTTCCTCAGGATATTGTCCTTTGAATAATGAATCTTCAAACCACCTGTTATAAATGCCATCGAATAAATGTGCTTTTTCTTGCGCAACTTCACTGTCATCGATAGGCGTGAAATATTCTTTATTCAGGACACATCCCAAATTGCTGTGACCATGTTCACGCATTACATTTATCGACAGCCCATGTGCTAGCTGAATGTAATGCATGGATTTGGCTGTGGCAGATAAATCCATTAAACCAGGCGCGTGATGCCCCCAATAATGCGATAGGAACGAAACACACCATGGCTCATTTACAGGTGCAATAGATACAAGCCTGTCACCAAAATGACGCATGATGATATCTGTATAGTCTGCAAAATATTTCGCGGTATCACGATTTTGCCAACCACCTTTTTGAGCATGACGTTGCGGCAAATCCCAATGATATAATGTAGCAAACGGCTTTATATCACGCTCTAGCATGGCATCGATCAAACGGTCATAAAAATCGACACCATCCGGATTCAACGTAGAACTTGTCTCAGGCAACAATCGAGGCCATGAAAACGAAAAGCGATAAGCATCAAAACCAGCCTCTGAAATCAGATTTAAATCTGTTTCATAATGATGGTAATGTTCACAAGCGATGCTGCCATTATGCCCTTCAAACACGCGGCCTGGCTCATCAGCAAAATCATCCCAATGTGAGCGACCGCAACCGCCAAAAGAGCTTCCCTCAATCTGATAGCTAGCCGTTGCTACTCCAAAATTTATCTGAGGGGCAAGGCGTCTGATGACGTCTGTTAGGGATATGTTAGCCTCCAATAATGCTAAAATAAATGTGCTTTTGTCTCATCAAAACTGAAACAAAGCGTCTGTCCGATAGCTATTTCTGGCGCTTCAGGTGAGGCAAAACGGAACGGTGTATTTGTCTCGGTGACCAATTCAACGATTGTTTCTGTTCCAAGACGTTCCACCAAAGTCACGCTGCCTTTTAGCTTTCCTTTTGGATCTATCACCAAATGCTGTGGACGTATACCAAGGCGCACGGCATCACCTTTTGATTTGCCATCAGCCACTAATCGTACATCTTTGGTTGTTATCCCCTCACCTTTAAACTGCCCTGTATCTTTGCCAATCTTTGTTGCTTCACCATCAAAGAAATTCATTTTTGGAGAGCCTAGGAAGCCTGCAACAAACTCATTAGCTGGATAATTAAATAATTCCATTGGCGAGCCAACTTGCATGACAACGCCGTCTTTCAATACAACGATTTTATCAGCGAGTGTCATGGCCTCCACTTGGTCATGTGTCACGTAAATTGTTGTTGCGCCAAGTTGATTGTGCAATTTCGCAATTTCAACACGCGTATCATGTCGTAACGCTGCATCAAGATTTGATAATGGCTCATCAAATAAGAAGACGTCTGGGTTTCTGACGATAGCGCGTCCGATTGCAACACGCTGACGCTGGCCACCTGATAGGGCGGCAGGTCGCCTATCGAGCAAATGTTCCATCTGCAAAATCTTTGCCGCGGCCTCAACACGCTCGCTGATTTCGGCCTTTGAAACACCTTCAAGGCTCAATGAAAAAGCCATGTTATTGAAGACTGACATATGAGGATATAAAGCATATGACTGGAACACCATAGCAATGCCACGTTTCGATGGCGGCAAGTCATTGACTGACTTATCAGCGATGATAATTTCACCATCTGTCATAGTTTCTAAGCCAGCGATCAAACGCAGTAATGTTGATTTTCCACATCCCGATGGGCCAACAAAGACAACAAATTCGCCTTTTGTAATTTCAAGATCAACATCACGGATGACTTTAACTTTTCCAAACGCCTTATTGACGCTTTTCAATTCGACTTGTGCCATCTAAATCTCCTCAAATGATGCCGTCAAAGTTTTGAAATCAAAACAGCATCGCAATGTTTGTGTGTCCGATATGCGGTCAAAAATAATTTGTGAATCATCACCAGAAAGCGCCGACATCTGATTGGCAGACATCATCGCAGGTTGTGACTTACGCCATTTTAAAAACGCGGCCATCTGATTATAAACAGAGGCGTCCTTTTCAGCCTCATCCAATCCAGCACGAGACAGATGCGCTTCAGCAACGGGAAGCCATGTTTCATTGGCATTTGAAAATCCGCCATTTGGCTGATCAGCACGCCATACCATCGGTGTTCTGCAAGTATCACGCCCTAAAAATGTAGGGGCAAACTCGATACCCCAAGGGTCTTGCATTTTATGCAGCGGTATGTCGCGCACATCTGATAGAGCAAGTTCCTCACCTTGATAAATACAGGTTGAACCGATTAAGCTTATTTCAAGCTTTAGCAAAAGCAATTGCATCGCCTCTTGCTGACTTATATCCAATCCCAGCGCGTCCAATTGCCTTGTGCCTGAGCGCGGCACGTCATGGTTAGAAAAGGCAAAGGTAAGACGTCCTGTGCCGTTAAAGGCATCAATAGCAGAGCTAATGGCTTCTTTAAGGCCATTTACATCCAGGCCAGCCCATTCAAGTAAATTGAAATTATAAGTCGCATGTAAGCGTCCTTCTTGTGTAAAGGTGCGACTTGCGAGGACGGGATCATCACCATGCAATTCCCCCATCAGGAACTTATCACCATCATAACTGTCAGCGACTTCACGAAACGCTTCGCTAAATTTTTGGATATTTGGCTGGTTTAACTGACCTGTATCATGCAGCTGTCTGAAAAAAGGTTGCTGTTGTTGAGGCAGAACGCCCAACACAAAATCATCTTTTGCTAAGTTATTTTTATAGGGTGGTATATCCCCATTTATTGTGTGAACAGCATCTAGCCTGAAACCATCTACGCCGCGATCAAACCAAAACCGCGCCACATCTGTCAAAGCAGTGCGAACCTCGTCATTTGCATGATTGAGATTTGGCTGAGACGACAAGAAATTATGCAAATAATATTGCTGGCGGCGTGGCTCCCAGCTCCATGCTGCACCTCCAAAGAAGGACAACCAGTTTGTTGGCACTGTGCCATCATCATTTGGGTCAACCCAATGAAACCAGTCAGCTTTTGGGTTATCTCTGCTTTGCCGGCTCTCTTCAAACCACGGATGTTGATCTGAACAATGAGCTGGCACGATGTCTATCATCACCTTCAAGCCCAAATTGTGCGCCTTTGCAATAAGCGCATCAAAATCATCAAGCGAACCGTAATCTGGATTGATATCGCAATAATCAGATACATCATAACCAAAATCTTTTTGAGGTGATTTGAAGAATGGGCTTATCCAAATCGCGTCAACGCCAAGACCTGATATATAATCAAGCCTTTCTGTTATCCCTTGAAGGTCACCAATGCCATCTGAATTAGAGTCATTAAACGACCTTGGATAAATTTGGTAAATAACGGCAGATTCCCACCATTTTAAGGAAGACATGACTTAGCCTCCTTTGACAGAGCCAGCGAGCAAGCCGCGTATGAAATAGCGTTGCATCGCCAAAAACACGATAACAGGTACAATCATGGAAATCACAGCAGACGCATTCAGCAAATGAAGCTGATCTTTGAAGGTGCCTAGTTGTTGTTGCAAGCGTATTGGGAATACCAAATCATCAGAGTTGTTTGGGCCAATATATAAGGCAACAATCAAGTCATTCCACACCCACAAGAATTGGAAAATGCTAAATGAGGCAAGCGCAGGCACTGATAATGGAACTATGAGCTTTGTAAAAATCTGAAGGTGGTTGGCGCCATCCATGCGCGCGCTTTCAAGCAATTCACGAGGCAAGCCAACAATGTAATTTCGCAATAGGTAAATCGCCAATGGCAAACCAAAGGCTGTATGTGTCACCCAAAGGCTGGCAAAGCTCTTGGACGCCACCTCACAAGATTTTGTAGCCTCACAATCAGTCATCCATTGATTAAGAGCTGTTGCCCACGAGGCAATGCCACTGAAGCCTTGTAATATTGGCAAGAAGGCAAGCTGGGTTGGCACAACCATTAGTGAGACAACTATGACGAATAACCAATCCCGGCCAGGAAACCGCATCCATGCAAAGGCATAAGCGGCAAATGCCGCAATCGTAATTGGAATAATAGTCGCTGGCACAGTGACAATAAATGATGAAATTAGCGCGTTTGGCACATGCTTATTTTCCAAAAGCACTTCTTCATAGGCTTGTGTATCAAAAACAGGGTTTTGATCTATAAAGGCATCAAGCTTTTTTGGCTTAGGTGCTGTTGGCTCATCAAATGTCCAGGTGAAATCACCATTTTCTTGAAAAACAAAATCCCCGCCGCGAACATCAAACGCCTCACCGACTGGTACAAGCTTGCGCACCAATTTTGTTTTATCTGGATTATCTGGGTCTGGTATACGACCTTTTATAAGGATGGATTTCATGGTTCCAGACACAGGGAAGTCTTCTTCGCCAACATTCAAGCGATCGAAAATATTACCTGTTTTCACTAGGACTTCTTCTTTATCACTTTTCTCATGCGTACTGAAACGATGACCTAATTCTGTCGGTGTGAATGCTGTCCAAAAACCTGAGGTCTTTGAGGCTAGCTCTGAGCGAAGTGATGTTGTAATGAGCGCAACAAATGGCACGACCCAGATAAATACAATCAAGGCTAGCACAACATGTTTTAGGGTACGGTTAATCATCAAACCCACCTATTCCTAGCTTAAATCTCGTTGTTCGCGGCGTATTCGCCACGCATTGAAAACCATGTTTGGGATAACTGTCAGCATCAACATAATGGCAATAGCGGCAAATAAATTATCCACATTATCACCACCGATGGACCAGTTATTACGCGCATTTTCCATCATGACAGCCAGTAACAATTTATCATCATCATTGGCTGATAATGCATAAGGGATATCAAACACCTTTAGCACCAAAATCACCAAGGTCGTCCAAACCACCATCACTGTTGAATAGATTTGAGGCAGTTTTACTCGGAAAAACATCTGATAAGGGTTGGCGCCATCAATCGTCGCTGCTTCGATTGTATCCTGCGGGACACCACGTAATGCCGCTGAAAAAATCACCATCGCAAAACCTGTCTGCACCCAAACCAAAATCCACATCAAGAAGAAATTGCCCCAGAATTTGAGGTTATATAATGGCTCATTATATTCCGCCGTGTGACCTAGCAGTGATTTCAATAACCCAATTTGATATGACGGTGTTGCTCCGTTGATCGCCTGCAAGGCTTCGATGCCACCACCAGCAAAGATATTGCGCCATATGACGGCCGCCCCAACGAAAGAAATAGCGAGCGGGACAAAAATAAAGGTTTTTGCAATCACACCCCAACGCACAGAGTCGGCCAATACAGCTATCAGCAACCCAAGTGAGATACATGCTGTTGGCACCAAAATAAGCCACATCAGGCTATTTCTCATGGCAAATCTAAACTGGACATAACCCAGCGCTGCAGGGTCCCATAGAAACGCATAGTTTTGAGTTGTAAACGCACCACTTGCCTCTTGAAGAGACTGCTTCAGCGTCAAAAACCCTGGCACAAGCAAGAATAACAACAATAGCATCAGCGCAGGACCGACAAAAATCCACGGTTGGATAGCTTCTACAATCGTCGATTGCCGACCAAGAGATTCTCTTGCCGAGTACCTTGCCAGACCCAGTGTCAACCAATTACTGACAGCAAAATACATGAATGAGATGCCAACAGCGATGATAACAATACGAATGGCAAATCCAATCTTGGAAAAGCGCATCTTTGTATCAAATTCAGAGGCAGTCCAATTAAAATTACCATGAAGCCAAAGGCCAAGATTGGCCATCGCATCATCTAGTGGAGATGTAGCCATCAGCGCGAATATAGCTGTGATAGGCAACAAGCAAACGATCGTCAGAAAAATTGCTAGGCCATTTCCTGCGATAATTGGTTTAATTGGACGCATTTTTGCACCGTGCGGCATTTATGTTTCGGAAAATATAAAAAGTAAAAATCAGAAGAGCCCGAGTTGAACCCGCGCTCTTCGTCAAATGTTGCTTTGAGATAGCAATTACTTGATGGCATCCCATGCAGCTTGAATGTTATCAGCTGTTGTTTGCGCATCTTGGCCATTTGCGAAAGCTGTCATTTCTGACCAGAATGCACCTGCACCAATCGCACCTGGCATCAAATCTGATGCATCAAAGCGGAATGTTGTTGCGTTCACAAGGA
>WTHW01000214.1 GCA_011526395.1 Alphaproteobacteria bacterium | reverse complement strand
GCTGTCATCAGGCCTGTTGTATCTTGTGAGCCAACAATATTGACCTTTACGCGCACGTCCGAGCCAGCATGCAAGGCTTTATCAGAGGTGAGGCCAACAGCGTTTGCGTTGAAGATTTTCTCAACCGCTGTCAGGCCTTGGCCTTCATGTGAGACTTCTTTTGATGCTGCAAAAGCTGATTGCAATGGCACACCCAATGCCTCACAAGCAAAGCTTTGTAGCTTTTTGCCAAAGACAATCGCATAAGAGCCACCAGCGCGGATGAACTCTTTTTTCTGGTCTGTGAAAGAATCTGAGATATCAACAAGCTCTTCAGTCTCGTCACCATTATAAAGCTTTTTTGCCTTTGTATCGATGGTAAGAACTGTGCCTGTTTCAACTGAGAAGACCTGTTCCAAAACAGGGTTGCCATCATTATTTAAAATCGGCTTGCCATCTTCGCCTAGCTTTTTGACCCAATTTTGAAGATCAATACCAATACCGCCTGTTACACCAACAGTTGTCAGGAAGATAGGTGAGATGCCATTTGTGCCTGCCACAATCGGGGCGATATTCACAAATGGGACATAAGGGCTCGCCTGAATGCCTGTCCATAGAGCAACGTTATTCACACCTGACATACGTGATGAGCCGACACCCATTGTGCCTTTTTCAGCAATCATCATGACACGCTTGTCAGGATGCTGTTCTTGCAATTTGCGAATTTCAGCTTGGGCTTGTTCTGTGATCATGCATCTGCCGTGTAATTCGCGGTCAGAGCGTGAGTGCGCCTGATTACCAGGTGAGAGCAAGTCAGTTGAGATATCACCTTCTGCGGCGACATAGGTGACGATTTTCACCTTTTCCTCAATCTCTGGCAATTTGGTGAAAAATTCTGCTTTTGCATAGCTTTGCAAGATATCTGTGGCGATTGCGTTGCCAGCATCATGCGCCGTTGCAAGGCGTGATGTATCCGCATCATATAAGAAGGTTTGTGTCTTTAGCACCTCTGCGGCGGCCTTTGCATTAGCCTCATCATCACCAAGCGCCAAATCAAGAAGCACTTCAACAGACGGGCCCCCTTTCATGTGAGATAATAGCTCAAAGGCAAACTCAGCTGAAATTTCAGAGACACTGACGTCGCCCGTAATAATCTGCTTTAGTAAAGCTGCTTTGACACCGGCGGCGCTTGTTGTGCCTGGTAGTGTGTTATAGATGAAATAGTGAAGAGAATCTGCGCGATGCGGGTTATTGTCATCTTTGATCTGTTCAATCACTTCAGCAAGCAAGGCTCCATCATCAATTGGCTTTGGCTTCAGGCCATCTGCCTTACGCGCTTCGACTTCTTGCATATAGCTAGCATATAAACTCATAATATTCCCCCTTACAAACGTAAGTATTCAAGCAGATTAGGTTTAGGGGATTTTTTGAGGATGCGCTCTTTTGCATGATGCAAATGAAGGGCAAGTCACCTCAAAGAAACCACCTTTGGCACGATATCATTACAAAAGACGTCTGTCGCGCCGTAGGGCAGCGCAAAACGAAATCATATCATGTGACTTGGCCAGACTGAGGAGCGCCAACAACTGGTCGGCGACAGGATAACGACTTTTGATAAGATTATCCAGTTTTTTATTGCTAATATGCTTCGCAAAACAACCCGAGCAGTTTATAGCTAGAGCTATGAGTAAGGATATATCTGTCATTCGCTGTCATGAATTGGCCGCCTGCCGAAATGAGCATATCTTAACAGCTGGGCTGTCTTTTGCTGTCTCTGCTGGCGGATATGTGCAATTGCGCGGCCCCAATGGTATCGGCAAATCAACCATATTGCGCCATCTAGCAGGGCTGACCCCTTTTGAGGTGGGCGCCATTTTCGTGCGTGAAGAAGACGTCACCTCATATGACATCCCAAGTAAATTGGATATTGGATATCTAGGTCATGATGATGGGTTGCATCCTGATTTAACAGCGTTTGAGAATTATGAATTGCTGACAGATCTGCCAAGAGAGATGTTGGTGCAACAAGATCATTATCACAGGCCTGTTAGCACCTATTCAGCAGGGCAACGCCAGTTATTGAATATCCACATGCTGTCAGATGATTGTGATATCTGGCTGTTGGATGAGCCATCTGCAAGCCTTGATGGTGGCAATCGCCAGCATTTAGAAGAGCGTATGGCGGGGTTTTTAGCACTTGGCGGGGTGATTATCGCAATCACACATGATGAGCTGGCAGAAACGCTGGTGAGCGAGGTTGTCCCTATTCGCGCGATAGATAGCGAGGCAAGATGATGCATAGTGCCTTGATAAAAAGAGATATCACATTGGCCATGCGCCGGCCGGGAGAGGTGCTGACCCCGATTGGGTTTTTCCTGATGATAGCCAGCCTATTCCCGCTTGCCATTGGGCCATCAGATGAAATCTTATCCTTGGTGAGGCCAGCGATTTTATGGATTGCGGTCTTGCTCGCCGCTCTGCCGTCATTTGATAAGCTGTATCATCAAGATTATCATAATGGCTTTATTGATAAGCTTATCCTAAAGCGCATGTCATTATGGGAATATGCGGTGATGCGGATGATAGGTCATTTGCTTGTGATGGGACTGCCGCTGTTGGCTACATTGCCTGTGATCGCACTGTTTTTTGCGATAGATATTGCGGTGATACCTTTATTGGCAGTTATCATTGCCATCGGTCTTATCGCGCTGACATTGCTAGGGTCTATTGCGGCATCACTGACACTTGGTGCGCGGCAATCATCAGTCTTATCAGCTGTTTTGATATTGCCACTTGCCTTTCCCATTTTGATTTTTGGTACATTGGCAAGCAGAGCTGTGATTGAGGGGGGCGATTATGTCTCTCACCTTGCGCTATTGGCGAGCGCTTGTTTGTTTTTGGTTGTACTTAGTCCAGCCGCGACATTCTATGCCTTGCGCAATGCCGCACAAGAGCGGTAAGAGTATCGTAATTATAATTGCTAATCATGTAAGATAAGTTCAGGTTCCATGTTTGACTTTTTTGCAAATCCCACAAGATTCCAGCGTATCGCATCTGCGATATTGCCGCTGTTGAAATTGGTCACTGTGATTAGCTTTGCCTGCGGTCTTTATTGGGGACTGGTCACATCGCCAGCTGATTATCAGCAAGGTGACACTGTGCGCATTATGTATATTCATGTGCCTGTGGCGTGGCTTGCTTCATCAAGCTATTTCATCCTTGCATTGTGCGGGTTGTTTTATTTGGTATGGCGTCACCCGCTTGCTGATATTGGCGCGCGCGCTGTTGCGCCAGTGGGTGCATTATTTGCCGCACTGACACTGATCACGGGTGCGTTATGGGGAAAGCCAACATGGGGCACCTATTGGGTATGGGATGCGCGGCTGACATCTATGTTGGTGTTGTTCTTTTTCTTTGTGGCCTATATGGCGCTTGCGGGCGGGTTTGAGACAAGAGCCAGAGGCGCAAAGCCTGCGGCTATCTTGGCACTTGTGGGGGCTGTGAATTTGCCGATTGTGAAATTTTCAGTTGATTGGTGGAATACCTTGCATCAGCCAGCCAGCATTTTGCGGTCAGGCGGTGTGTCCATTGATGCGTCAATGTTATGGCCTCTGATGGCCATGTTCATCGCCTTTCAATGTTTTTTCATTGTGATTGTGCTGATGCGTATGTTGCGCTTTTTAGCTGAGATGCGGGCCATGCGCCCCTCTTCACCAAGCGGGAGGGCATAATGGCTGAGTTTTTTAATATGGGTGGTTATGGCGCCTATATCTGGCCTTGCTATGTGCTTGGCATGGGCTTTGTGATTGCGCTTTATTGGCATAGCGCTGTGAAATTAAAACAAAGTCAAATTGAGGATACAAAAAAAGGCTAACATCACTGTTAGCCTTTTTTATGAATATCTTTTTAATGACTTACCCTCTGCGGCGGCGTCTGCCTGAACGAGATGGTGTTGCCGCCTCGCCTGCATTATCCTTTAGAGAGCGGAATGGCAGAACCACAGCCTTTGATAACTCTTCATAAGGGTCTGTCTTGTGAGGCATTGCCATCGCGCGCACAAAGTGATCTTGGAATGATGGCTCAACAGCTGTTTCGATTTTTTCAATATCACGCACAACTGATTCAATCTCAGCACGCTTGTCCATATTCAACAATGCCATACGTGCGCCAGCACCAGCTGAGTTACCAGCGGCGACCACATTATCAAGCTGGCAGTCTGGCACCATACCAAGCACCATCGCATATTTTGGATCGATATGTGTGCCGAACGCACCTGCCAAAACAACGCGGTCAACACGTGGCACTTCCATTTTATCCATCAATAATTTAAAGCCAGCATGAAGAGCTGCCTTTGCCAGCTGGATAGCGCGCACATCATTTTGTGTGACTGATACGGTATCGCTGATGCGATAGCTGAAAGTGCGGCCTTCTTCGGTGATGCGATCTGTTTTTTCGGCCAATGTGCCATCAATGACGCCATCTTCTGAGATGATGCCAGCCAAATACATCTCGCCAAGCACTTCGATAATGCCTGAGCCGCAAATGCCTGTGATGCCTGTATCTTTGATAGCTTCATCAAAGCCATCTTGATCTGACCAGATATCAGAGCCAATGACAGCAAACCGTGGCTCGAGTGTTTCTGCATCAATACGGATGCGTTCAATCGCACCCGGTGCAGCACGCTGGCCTGATGAGATTTGCGCACCTTCAAAGGCAGGGCCTGTTGGTGATGAGGCGGCAAGCATTCTGTCTTGGTTGCCAAGTACAATTTCAGCATTTGTGCCAACGTCAACAAGCAAGCTGATTTTATCAGATGTTTGCGGGGCTTCTGCCAAGACAACACCAGCAGCATCTGCGCCCACATGGCCTGCAATACATGGCAAGACGTAGACGCGGCTACCTTTATGAAGGGCAAGATTAATCTCGTCAGCACGCAATTCTGTGGATGTATCAACTGCAAGCGCGAAAGGTGCGCCGCCCAATTCAATCGGGTCAATGCCAAGAAGCAAATGATGCATGACAGGGTTGCCGACAAGCACAACTTCCATGACATCTTCAGCTGTCATGCCAGCTTGTTCTGCACCGCCTTGAATAAGTTGTTGCAAGCCTTCTTGGACAGCTTTGGTCATCTCGTCCGCGCCGCCCGGATTCATCAGACCATAAGAGACACGGCTCATCAAATCTTCACCAAAGCGGATTTGCGGGTTCATGATGCCGGTTGAGGCAAGCACTTCACCAGAATTCATATCACAAATATGAGCTGACATTGTGGTTGAGCCAACATCAACAGCCGCGCCAAGAATACGCTCTTTCAAGCCTGGCCATACAGCGATGATTTGATTGCCGCCACGAAGCGCCACTGTGATTTGCCATTTCCCTTTGCGAAGGACTGGCTGGAGCTGGCGCAGAACGTGTGTATCGCATGTGATAGCACCTGTGACGCGGTCTGCCCATTGTGTCTCTAGCGCCTCGATGATGCGGCGCAAATCACCTGATGGTTCATGCATATCTGGCTCGCGCACTTCGATGAAGCATAAACGTACAGGCGGGTTTAATGTGATGGTGCGATTGTCAGCTGCCTTACGCACAAGCTGGTTGTGAACCTGACTTTCAGCAGGCACGTCAATGACCAAATCACCTTCGATGCTACATTGGCACGCAAGGCGTCTGTCTGCGGCTAATTTGCGCTTTTCAGCATAGCGTGCTTCTGAGGCAGATGGCTCTGATAGATTGGCTGAGGTTGAATCAATGCCATGTTTGGCAAAAGAACCCTCGCCCACATTGACTTGGCAGCGACCACACATGGCTCTGCCGCCACAGACTGAGTCAACATCGACCCCTAGCTGGCGTGCGGCCTGCAGTAGGTTTGTGCCTTTGGCAACTTGGCCCTGACGGCCTGAAGGGGTAAATACGATTTTGACTTCATCTGTTTGTGACATAACCAAATGCTCTCTTAAAATCTATGATGCGTAACCAGTCCCAATAGTACCAAATAGACATCGCCAAGATAGATGGTCATCGTCTGATTTCATCTATCTTGGCGCAATTTTTCACCCTGTGGTATTAGCCACGACGGCGACGATTTGTGCGACGCTCTCTGCCTTCGCCTTCAGCAGGCGCTTCACGGAATTTTTGGATCCAGTTGCGGCATTCAGGGTCAACACCATTCATGACGTTCGCGCCCATGATGCCTGTCATTTCTTCTGCGTGAAGCGGGTTCATAATCGCAGATGTCATGCCAGCGCCAGCTGCCATTGACAAGAAGGCGGCATTCATACCGTGACGATTTGGCAAGCCGAATGAGATGTTTGAAGCACCACAAGTTGTGTTCACTTTAAGCTCTGTGCGCAAGCGGATGATGAGATCAAGGGCTGAGCGACCAGCCATATTGATAGCACCAACTGGCATGATAAGAGGGTCAACAACCACATCTTCGCGCGGGATGCCATAATCTTCAGCACGCTCTACAATCTTTTTTGCCACTTCATAGCGTACATTCGGGTCTTCTGAGATGCCTGTCTCGTCATTTGAGATGGCAACAACAGCCGCACCATATTTCTTAACCAATGGCAATACCACTTCCAAACGCTCTTCTTCGCCTGTGACTGAGTTCACAAGTGCCTTACCCTGATAAACAGATAGGCCAGCTTCTAGCGCTTCGACGATTGAGCTGTCGATTGCCAATGGCACATCAACGATTGACAGAACAAGCTTGATTGATTCTGCGAGGATGGCAGGCTCATCAGCCATTGGGATACCAGCATTCACGTCTAGCATCGTTGCGCCAGCTTCCACTTGAGCAATCGCGTCAGCTTCAACACGGCTATAATCACCTGCTGCCATTTCAGCTGCCAATAGCTTGCGGCCTGTTGGGTTGATACGCTCGCCAATCACGCAAAATGGCTGGTCGAAACCAATTGTGATTTCCTGCTTTGCAGAAGAAATAAGTGTCTTTGTCATAATCTTTTACGTCTTTCGTTAAATTTGGTAATGTCTGACTGTCATAGCATGGCTAGCAAATGCCTAGCTTTCGATGACAGAGAATCCCCCCTTAGATTTCAATTCAATTCGGCCATTTGCGACGGCGCTTGCATAAGCAGCTGTCTTGGCGAAACCGCCAAATGGATAGTAATGGAAATGGGCAAGCAGGCAGTCTTTGTCATTTGCCATACCTTCGGCCAATTCAGATAGCAACAGATCAGGTGCTTGGACTGTTAGCAATTTTGCTACATTCTTAGCTTGCTTTGAGATAAAGCGCATTGAGGGGCCAATGCCTGAGATTTGGGCAAAGCGGAACAATGTTTTAATTGTTGCCGGGCCAGGAATACCAATACGGATAGGCAATTGGTTACCAGCGGCTCTGATATCACGTTCCCACTGAAGGACTTGTTCTGCTTCGAAACAAAATTGTGTTTCGATGTATAGGTTTAAGCCTTCTTTTTGGGCAAATTCATTTTTCCATGCAAGCGCAGATGCCAGCGCATCAGCTGGTATATCTGGGCTTCCTTCTGGATGGCCTGAAACACCGATTTTGCCAATGCCGTAATCTTGGATAAGGCCTGTTTCAAGGATTTGCATAGAATTATCAAAGTCACCAACAGGGTTATCAACACCGCCGCCAATGATCAGAACTTCATCAACTGAAGCTTGCTCTTTTAAGGCTTTCAGGATGCTGTTTAGCTGGGCTTTATCTTGGATAGAGCGTGCGGCAATATGCGGGATAGGGTGCATGCCTTCATCACGAAGGCGCGCTGCCACAGTTGCTGTATCAGCAGGGTCTGAGCCAGGCAAAAAGGTCACATTTACATCTGTGCCAGGGGCAAGGGCATCACCAAAAGATTCAACTTTTGTGGCACCAGCAGGTGTTACTTCAATAGACCAATTCGCGCCAGCTTTGGCGATCTGTTCAATTGTGGCAGTCATTTTTACATTCCTAATTTTCAATCAAGAGTTATATGTGACGCAAAGCGCGGCTTGCTAATCGCCTTGCATCGCCTCTCATCTGTCAGAAGACGACATGGGTTTTACATCGCCCTTAGGCGCTTTGTGCAAAACCGCCATTTTCCACCAATGTTTTGACCACTGATGATGGGTAATCTTCTTCTAATTTTGCAGCAAGTGTCTCTGCTTCTGCTTGTAAATCATCTGAGCATTCTGCTGGCTCGCCTTTGCGCCAATCAGCAAGGTAGTCATCAGTTGATTCAGCACCGCCACGCATAGCCGCTTCGTCAATCGCAAGCGCAAAACGGCGATGCAGTTCAATCTTGGCCTGTTCTCTTTTGCGGCCACGCCCTTTTTCAGCTACGACCTGTGCTGGAATATCACGCCAATATAAAATGGTAATCTGTGCCATCAGATTTATCCTTAATCTATGAAGTTATGAGATGAGTGTTAGGGTTGCGTTACCGCTGATTGCAGGAAGTTATGGAATTCGCCATAACCTGTGAATTGATATTCATACCGCAATCCAAGTTCAGCTGCGCAATTTTTTGCTTTTTGTTTTAGTTTTTCATCCTTGATCTGCGCCAAATATAAAAATCTTGTATAATGGCCAAAATACATATCACGCAATTCAGGATGGCGGCGAAGCCCCATGCCTTTCATGACGATACGCTCAAAATGACGCACCATATAATCTGTTACGAAGAAAGTCCCTAATTCGGCTTCCATTTCGTCATCAAATTGTGATTTGCCCATATACATCTCGTAGCAATGAGGGCCAGAGATGCGTGATATCCCTTCTTGTTCAAGAAGAACGTCAATATCACCGCCTGTCCCACAATCGCCATAAGCGACAAGGATCTCACGATTTTGCTTTTTCAATTTTTTGATTTTTGCGGCAAGACCAGGAACGATTTTCTCTGGTGTATTGTGCCAAGACGCAGGAAGGCAGGTTAATTCAACCTGCCCTTCTGGAAATTGTTTCATGACATCAAGCAACTCTCTGGCAAGGGCACCACATCCAAGTATTGTAAGAGGGCGCGGGCTTGCCATTGATTTGTTGCTGTTAGGCTGATGCTTGTTTTGCAAATTTTTCTGCGATCAGAGCCTTCGCTGTTTCAACAGCCACGGCAGCATCACGGCAGTAAGCATCTGCGCCAACTGATTCACCAAATGCTTCGTTAAGCGGCGCACCGCCAACAAGCACGATGTAATCATCACGAATGCCTTTTTCGATCATCGCATCAACAACGACTTTCATATATGGCATTGTTGTTGTCAAAAGCGCTGACATGCCAAGAATGTCTGGCTTATGCTCTTCAATCGCCTCTAGGTAGTTTTCAACTGGGTTGTTGATACCGATATCAATCACATCAAAACCAGCACCTTCTAGCATCATTGACACTAGGTTCTTGCCGATATCGTGGATGTCGCCTTTCACTGTGCCGATAACAACAGTCCCAACACGCGGGGCGCCTGTTTCGGCTAGCAATGGGCGAAGCACTGTCATGCCTGATTTCATCGCATTCGCTGCCATCAGAACTTCTGGCACGAACAAGATACCATCGCGGAAATCAACGCCAACGATTGTCATGCCTTCAACCAGTGCCTTAGTCAGCACGTCATAAGGTGTCCAGTCGCGTGAAAGCAGGATGTTTACACCTTCAACGATTTCTTCTTGCATGCCGTCATATAGATCGTCATGCATTTGTTGCACAAGTTCCTCGTCGTCCAATTCAGATAGGATGATATCATCTTCGTCAGCCATGGCTCACTCCCTTTGCTTAAGCTGGCATCTCGCACTAAGCGAGGCCATACGTCAACATGTTACCCAAAAATAACTCTTAACTAGAACGTAGACCATTTGTTGCGCCAAAATAAATCGCGACTTTCGACTGATTCTAGTTTGTCACCGACATAGCGCTGTCAAATGGTGGAAATTTGGCTATTTTTGCTCGTCTGTCTCAATTTGATATTTGGTAATCACAGGCACAGTTGCAACAGCGAATACAAGTGATAAGCCTGTCAGGCCAAAGACTTTGAAATTCACCCATGCATCTGTTGATAAGGTGCGCCATGCAATCTCGTTCGCGATTGCAGTTGTCGCAAACATCGCCATCCAGATATAGGTCATTTTCTGCCAGCCAGCATCCGCAAGCTGCATTTGACTGCCAAGCAATGATTTCAATGGGTTACGCCCCAAAAGCTGGCCAACACCAAGACCGATGGCAAACAAAGCTGAGATGACGGTTGGTTTGATTTTGATGAAAAATTCATCCTCTGTCAGCAATGTCAATGTGCCAAAAAACACAACAGCCACGCACCCTGTGGCTGGCACAAGTGGGATGTGCCTATCAAGGCGCCATGAGAGCGCGAGTGCGATGACAGTCGCCACGACAAGCACGGCTGTGCCATAGAAAATACCAGCGGCGTAATTGGTGACGAAAAACAGACCTAAGGGGCCAAATTCTAGCAATGGCCGTGAGGTTCTAGCTGGTTTTTCAGAGGTTTGCTGGCTCATGAGGCTACCTTTTGTGCGGGTTGTGCGGGGCTTGCTTGCTTCAGTTCTGTATCAGATTGGTGTTTGGCGAGCAATGATTCGATAGCTGCGGCGGCATCATATAATTTCATGGCATTCGTCTCACCGCGCAACTCCTCACCAAGAACGCGCCGCCATGCTCTTGCACCATGATAGCCATTATAAAGGCCTAGCATATGGCGTGTTATGGAGTGCATTTTCTCGCCATCTGCTATCTGAGCGGCGGCATAATCTGCCATCTGGCGCATCACATCAAGGCGGCTGACAGGCGCTCTGCCAAAGGCCGCCTCGCCAATCTCTGATAGGATATAAGGGGATTTATAAGCAGCGCGGCCTATCATCACACCATCAAAGCGCGCCATTTCAGATACAGCAGAAGCGGTTGTGACAATGCCGCCATTTAAATAGATTTCCAAATCAGGCCTGCGCTGTTTCAAGCGAAAGGCACGTTCATAATTCAGAGGCGGAATATCGCGGTTTTCCTTTGGGCTGAGGCCAGATAGCCATGCTTTGCGCGCATGAAGATAGATGATTGTCACACCCGCATCTGCAACAGCGTCAATAAAGTCATCAAGGCCTTGTTCTTCATCCATATCATCAATGCCAATGCGACATTTCACAGTCATCGGAATATCAGAGGCAGCGCGCATTTTGGTCATGCAATCTGCGACCAATTGCGGCTCTGCCATAAGGCAGGCGCCGAACCGCCCTGATTGCACACGGTCAGATGGACAGCCAACATTCAGGTTAATTTCATCAAATTGGTAAGGGGCGACAGCCTCAACCGCCAGCGCCAGTCTGTCAGGGTCTGAGCCGCCAAGTTGCAAGGCAAGCGGGTGTTCAGCCTCATCATGCCGGCAAAAACGCGCCGCGCCAGCATGCAAAATCGCCTCTGCTGTCACCATCTCTGTGAATAGGAGGGCATCAGGGCTTAGCAAGCGGTGGAAATAGCGGCAATGCCTATCCGTCCAATCCATCATCGGTGCGACAGACAGGCGGCGGTCGATATGCGCAGGTGATGTGGCTGTGTTGTGAGGCTTTTCTTCCACTTGGATGCTCCTAGATTGCCGCCTGTTATAACATCAAATGGCGTATAACATCAAATCGTAGGCACGTGATATTAGTTTAATTTCACGGTCACATCAAAGCTGTTTGGCACTTTTAAATCATCAAACATATCAGCAATAGCAAAGCGATATTCAGCTGTGTTCGCATCCACCATCTCGCCATTTGTTGAGATGATTGTCGGTGCTGAGACGCGGATGGCAAAACCGCTATCAATGAACAGCGCTTTTACCATAGCGATGATTTGCTGCATTTCCTCATCATCCATCTCTTCACCGCCTGTGGCTTGCTCATCTGCGGCTTCTTTCAGATCGCTTAAATCAAAGCTGACGATATAAGAGCCATCATTTTGGCGCGAGACGGTGTAGAGCATATCTGTTTCATCTTGGCCATCTTCCATCATCTGGCCACCAAATGAGATGACTTGCGCCCCATCAAGAAGGCTGGCAAGCGATCTGGTTTCAACCATCGCGCAAGAGACGCCCTTGGGATGGTCTTCTCTTATCTCGTTTGGCTCAATACAAAAAGCTGGCTCGTTTGATTCCATCTCAGAGAGCGCGACAAGCTCTTTATCCAAAATCAACGCGCTTTTGGATGTCACAGTCTCATCAGCATTAAAGGTCAAAGTCGTCTCGGCGTTAAAGCA
>WTHW01000053.1 GCA_011526395.1 Alphaproteobacteria bacterium | reverse complement strand
ATTTGTATCTGTCAAAACAGTCTCGATGGCTGTCGGTGCAAGGCGTAACATAGCGGTAGAGGTAAATGTATACAACGGCTCAAAGCCTGGATATTCCAAAACAGCATAGCAGTCAGATACAATGCCATTCGACATTAAGAGCATGATTTCACAATAATTTTCTGCATGAAGCACATCATGTAATGGGCCGATATCAAGATCGATGCCGCCAGATGTTGGGCGTAAAATGAAATGACCACCAATGTAATCTTCCATGATGTTTTTCAAATTGATAGCTGCTTGGCGAGCATTTGCCGAACTATCAAATGAACCAATGCGCAGATATGGAATCTGTGGGCGTGAGCCTTCGGTTACATCTTGGTTGCTTGCTTCAAATATTTGGCCGCGCGCACTTCCTTCTGTGACGGCTAATGCTGCCACACGATATAAATCTGCGCTCAAGGCACGCACATTTGATTCACCTAACAAATCCTTACCAACACGGCTGGCACCCATTGTTTGACCATTGGGATCAGGAAGCGCAAGGCCATCACTTGCTTGATCTGCAGCACGGTTGATGCCACGCGCAAAAGGGTCATCTAGATCAAGCACTTCAGGAGCATTAAGAGAGTTTTCTTGGGCATAGGCTGATGACCCAATAACCAATAATGCGCTCGTTGCAAAAAGAGCAACAGTCTCTTTAAAAGCAGATGATAGGGTACGACTTGTAACAAGCTTTTGCATATTATCTGACCTTCTACCGACTTAACTTGAATACTTACTAATATACTAAAGCAACATGCCTATGATTGGTAAGCTTTTTTTATGTCTCATACGTAATGACTAATTGCTAATGCGCCTTAAAATGACGATGGTAAGATGATTTGTGCTGTGATTTCCATCTGGCCGGTCTCACTATTAATCTCAACAGTTTCATTTGGAATGCTAATGGCACGTTGCGATCTGACGAATTTATTTCTGATACGCAACCAATCTAGGTAATTTCCTATTATTTCTAGAGTCACTGATGTTCCAATAATGGACTGCGCGCCGAGCGGGAAGGGCGCAATTGTTAATGGCTGTATTTCTAGCCCGGCTTCCTCTAGCTGTTGTGCTAAAGATTGTAAGCTTTGTTCAGCGGCACTCTTCGGCGGGAAACCAGCAGTGAATGCTGTAATTTGTCCACGCTTTGATTTGCGTCTTTCGACCATCGCAGTGATTTGAGGGCGATTTCGAACAATAGATTGTTCAAGTTGGTCAAGTTCAGATAAAATACGCAGATTTTCATTAGTTTGCGGTATCAAAATCGCAGTATTCAACATAAATGGACCTGCGATAAATAGGATGATGACAAAGATCCATAAGATAACGCCTGCTAGCGCATTACCATTTGCCTCACGCAAATAACGCGCTCTAGAAAACCGCGTTTTCGCAAGTTTTTTGCGACGTTTTGCACGTTTCTTTTCTTCAGCTTTTTCTGACGCTAACGCTTTTTTCTCTGCTTTTTTCTTTTCTTTTTCAGCTTTCTTCTGACTTGCTAGCGCGCGCTTTTCTTCTTTTGTTAATTTGCCTTTTTTCTTCGGCTTTTCTTGTTCATCTTTAGCTGCCAGCGGCGGCTGCTGGGCGGCAAAATTGAAATTATCAACGCCTAATTGGCCATTGCTTGGATCTTGCGCGAACGTCTCTGTTTCAGCTGGAACTGCCATTTGTTGCCCTGCCATTGGTTGCATTGGCATTTGTTGCTGTGGCATTTCCGGCTGCATAATAGGTGCTTGCTGCATCGCTTGCATGGGGTCTGCTTGATTTGCAGCGCCGCCAATTTCAGCAAGTAGTGCCTGATCATCCATAACAGGCATCTGTTGTTGAGGTGCCATTTGAGGCTGTTGAGCCATTTGCTGAGGCGCCATCATTGGTTGCTGAGGCATCATTTGCGGCTGTTGTTCAACAGGTTGCTGTGGCGGCATTGCTTGTGGCTGTTGCATTTGTTGCATCATCATCTGCTGTTGCATCTGTTGTTGCATTTGCTGCATCTGTTGACCAGCTTGCATGGCTTGCAATAAGGCAAGTGTCTCAGGTGACATTTGCATTTGTTGCGGTTGTTGATTTTGGCCCTTCTTGTTTTTTGATCTACCAAACATATCAATCCTCCCGCGTGATGTTAGCGGTTAGGGTGAAAGTGTTATAATTGATCTCATCATTTGGAGGACGTGTTTCAATTACCATATTTGCCGCAAGACCAGAGTTCGCAATTTCAGACTCAAGAAGCTTAATCGCTTCTTCTGAGCGTGCAGATCCTGTAACGGTAAGTGCTGTGTTGCTCTGCACGACAAGTGTGTCTAACTCAACGCCATCAGGCACAAGGTCAGGAAGTGTATCCATAAATTGCACTCTGCCTCTGGCCTGAAGCTCAGTAGATAATGCCGCTAATTCAGCATCAAGGCTTTGCACTTCTGTTGTGATGCTCTGGAGTTGCGCTTGTGTTGATTGCGCATCTTGCGCGATAGATTCAAACCCTCGTGAGCCGACTTGGCTTTCCAAATATTGAGGCAAGACCAAGCCGCCAGTCCACAATGTCATCATCATAAAAATCAAAACCCACATTTTGACAAGTGAGCGCGAAATGACTGATATTTGGCGATTGCGTAACAAAGTGCGATATGCTGGTAGCATATTCAGCTTAATCAGCAGATTATCTGGTGTATTAAACGTGCCAAGACGTTGCAAGCCAAGACCGAATACTGAGGCAAATAGAGACTTATTTGGTACTTGACTTAAAATTTGTGAAACGCTGCTCGCTGTTGAAACACCCTCTGACGGGTTCCACAGGGATAAGGGCGCTAATGTGAAATGCTTATCAAACAGGCGAATTAAGTTATCAGCTTGCGGCGAATCAACCGCGATATAAATGATGGAAAAGGGCGCAAAATCTAACTCTTCTTGCAAAAACAAGACAGCCTGTTTCATAGTATTCGCTAAACGGCCGCCAATCTCATCCCAGAAATCGCCTGTTGGCTCTGCCACCGTCTCAATATCTTTTAACAAGATAAGGTCAAATTCGCTGACTTCTAGGCGGATAGAATGAAAGCGTGTTTGCTGAAAGGCGATTATTTCCAACCGATTGTCAGAGACATGCAAAATAGCTTGGCTTTGACGCTTTTCATCGCGCGGCAATGTGGCATAGCGATAATTGGCTAAGCTAACAGTTTCAACATCCAAAAATACAGGATTTAAGTGTGCAGCTAGCAGGATATCTGCCCAAGGCCGTATCACTGATTCTTCTGCATAAGATAATAACACGCGGGTCAAATCGTCATTTTCAGATGAAACAAGCACATCATAATGGAAATGAGGCTCATCATATTTTGCGATATCTGGCTCAGTTTCCGCCCAGAAATCAATAAAACGACCTTCTTTTGCCAACTCATTAGCAGGCGTGTAAGGCAGATTGATTTGACGAACCGATAAAATGCCGGGCGGCAGTAAAATAGCGGCATCTTGCGCAGAAAACATGCCCTGATCACGCATAGAGCGCAAAGTATCTGCCACCATATCTTGCTGACGCGATAGATTCTGCAAATCAAGCGGTCTAGGCAGTGCAACACTAGCGAGATGTTCAACTGATATCTCTTTTCCAGAATTGCGGATCTCAGCCACAGTCACTGCATTGCTGTGAAGTTTCACAGCAACAATATTATCC
>WTHW01000215.1 GCA_011526395.1 Alphaproteobacteria bacterium | reverse complement strand
TATAATGCCAGTACCCGCGCCAAATTTATATCCTGCCTTTAATACTATTCGTTTAAGCCATATCTGTGTAAACGTTAGAGATTTAGCCGCTTCAAAGACCTTCTATACCGATATTCTTGGTTTGCAAGTAACAGATGAAACAGACAACCATGTGTATCTGCGCGCTATGGAGGAAAGAGGACATCACTGCATCATATTGCAACAATCTGATGGGCCAGCCTCTGTCGAAGTTTTGGGGTTTAAAACCTTTGATGAAGCTGATCTTGATAGGGCGGAAATATATTTCAAATCAAAAGGCCGTCCAACATCATGGGTTGAACGTCCCTATCAAGGTAGAACCTTGCTAACCTCAGACAATATGGGGATACCGATTGAGTTCTATCATAAAATGGATCGACTAGAACCCATTCATCAAAAATATGCGCTCTATAGAGGTGTCAAACCTTTGCGCATCGATCATTTCAATTGCTTTAGTCATGATGTTGATGCGTCCGTTGCATTTTATTCTGATTTTGGATTCCGCGTTACCGAATATACCGAGGATGAGGAAAGTAAAAAATTATGGGCCGCATGGATGCATCGCAAAGGGGGTGTGCATGATATGGCGTTTACCAATGGCACAGGTCCACGCTTGCATCATGTGGCATTTTGGGTGCCGACTCCCTTAAACATTATCGACTTGCTAGATTTGATGGCAACGACAGGATATGTGGACAATATTGAACGCGGGCCTGGTCGTCATGGCATATCAAACGCCTTTTTCTTATATATACTCGACCCTGATGGACACCGAATTGAGATATATTGCTCTGATTATCAAACAGTTGATCCAGACCTTGAGCCAATTAAATGGGATCTTAAGGATCCGCAACGTCAGACATTGTGGGGTGCCGCAGCGCCTGAGAGCTGGTTTAAGCATGGCACAGCCTTTGAAAATGTTGAAACAAAGGACTCAACAATAAAAGCCAGCCCAATTATTGCGCCTTAATAGGGTTATAATTGCACAAGTAAGATTGGCTAAGACTTGATGGTAGTGGAGATGAGATAATGCGGTTTTCAACTTTTTCTGTTAATGGTCAAACTAGTTACGGTGCCGTAACTGATAAGGGTGTTATTGCCTTAGATAAAGAATTCCCCCAATGGCCAACATTACTTGATGTCGTTCAAGCAGGTGGTCTTGAACAGCTTGCAAAGGCTGCCAGTTCATTAAAAGTAAGCCATACAGATTTCCAGTATGAGATGGTGTTACCAAATGCGCGTCGCATTATCTGCGTAGGTGTTAATTTTCCGGATAGAAATGCAGAATATAAAGACGGTAGTGAGCAACCCAAATATATGTCGCTTTTCCCGCGATTTGCCTCGGGATTTACGGGGCATAACCGAGCTTTAATACGACCGCCAGAAAGCCATCAGCTAGATTATGAAGGTGAGGTTGCAATTGTGATAGGGAAAACAGGTCGTCGCATTGCTGAAGAGGATGCCTATGATCATATTTCTGCTTTGACTTTATGTAATGAAGGAACAATACGTGATTGGGTGCGTCATGCGAAATTCAACGTCACACAAGGCAAGAATTGGGATAGTTCGGGCGCCATAGGCCCTTGGTTAGTGCCATTTACGAACGCTGATCAACTTGATGAAGCGCGCATCATAACACGTGTGAATGGCGAAATTCGCCAAGATGACAGGCTATCTCGAATGATGCATCCCATTCGAAAAGAAATAGCCTATATTTCAACTTTTATGGCATTGGAGCCTGGTGATATCGTTGAAGTGGAGGTAAATGGCATCGGTACATTGCGCAATACGATTGAGGATGAGGTAGTATGAGGCCAGAAGATTGTGAAAAGGCCGCCGTCGATTTATTGCAAGCTGAAGCAAGTGGTCAACAAATCGGATTGCTAACTAAGTCGTACCCCGAAATGGGGATGGATGAGGCATATCAAATTCAGAATGCCATATATCGAGCAAAGATAAATAAAGGCAATCATGTTATCGGCTGGAAGATTGGCCTGACTTCAAAAGCAATGCAATATGCTCTTGATATTGATATCCCGGATAGCGGCATTTTATTTGATGATATGTTGTTTGAATGTGGCGGCGAAGTGCCAGCAGGACGATTTATTCAGCCGCGCATCGAAGCTGAAATTGCATTTGTCATGAAATCATCATTAGGCGGTGCAGATGTAACACGTGAAGATGTTATATCTGCTACTGATTATGTTTGTCCGTCTATTGAGATACTTGATACACGTATCGTTCGTGTTGATGCTGAGACTGGAAAGACACGTAAAGTCTTCGACACCATTAGTGATAATGCAGCGAATGCTGGGGTAGTGCTAGGGCCTCAAAGGCATAAAATATCAGCCTTTGACTTGCGCTGGGTTGGCGCCATTACCTCACGAAACAATGAGGTAGAAGAGACTGGTCTAGGCGCTGGTGTATTGAATGATCCCATTGAGAGCGTCGTATGGCTTGCGCGTCGTATGGCGCAATATGGGCAAAGGATTGAACCGGGTCATATTATTTTGTCTGGTAGCTTTATTCGCCCGATTGAATGCCCATCAGGCACACATATTTGTGCTGATTTTGGTGATTTCGGAACTGTAGAGCTAAATTTTGCTTAACAGCTCAAATCAATAATTGTTCATTAGTCGCAAGCTAGCATGAAATAATCAAAGAATGATGCCAACTCATCATGCGCATTCACCGGCAAGATAGCTGCAATATGCTGGTCTGGGCGCACGATCACAACACATCCTGTTTCGCGGTTTATATCACGTGCGCCATAAATATCATGACCATCTTGTGAGTGATAAATCTTCTCATAATCTTTTAGCCCATATTTTCCCTTTGCCGGCCAAAGGTAATCTGGCAGTTCTGGCATTGTTAAATCGCTCTGCTGAAATATAGCATAGGTATCTATGAGAGAATCGATATCGGCATCTTTTGGCGTGTATTTATTGACTGGTGATCTTTTGTCATTTGCCATGAAATTGACGAACTGAAACGAATCTGACGAGTTGTCTCGCGGGTCTTGTTCACCGCCAAATAAAAAGATACGCCAACGCCCATCTGCTTTAACCAAATGCCCCAATTGCTGATTTCTGCCATCTGCTATTCTGGTGGCGATTGCGGAATGAAAACGCTGACCAATTTTAAACCCCGGTGCTAGATGTTGGTGCTCCTGACCTGTGCAAATATAGGATGGAAAATATTCTATCGAAGTGCCACTTACAAAACCGCTCTGACGCTTCATAAAGGCCTCAATTTCAGCGGTATCAATTTTTGCTTGCTCTGACTTATCATCAGCCGCAGGGCGTGTTGCCACTAATTTTGATAGTTCTCTGTCAGCATTGATTAACTGATTAGCCACTTTGCGCCTTTCAGTGCTGTAGGTGTCTAGTAATTTTGGATGACATTTGCCCTGCAATACTGACGCAAGCTTCCAGCCAAGATTAAAGGTGTCTGGCAGTGAGGTATTTAGTCCCCACCCACCTTTAGGGCTGTGTGTATGGCAGGCATCTCCCGCAACAAAAGCGCGCGGTATAACATCTGCTTCGCTTCCCAGTGGTCTGTCATCAAACCGTTCTGCAAGACGTTGCCCTACGGAATAAATTGACCACCAAGCGACTTCCTTCACATCAAGAGTGAAGGGGTGAAAGATTTTTTGAGCTTGAGCGATGAGGTCTTTTTCAGTCAATTCTAATTCTGAGGCTCTCATTTCAGGATCGATTGTCCCTAACTCAATATAGAATCTAATAAGATAGCCACCTTCGCGCGGGATAGTCATGACCGCACCATGTTCTTTTGACTGGATGAAACTCTTGATCCGTATATCTGGAAAATCTGTGTTTAATAAGATATCCATTACGCCCCAAGCTTTATTTGCGCTATCGCCAATCAGATTTATGTCTAAGCTTTTGCGCACGCGGCTTCTTGCACCATCGCATCCAACGGCAAAGCGTGCTTTGATTTGTTCAATTTTTCCGTTGCCAGCCTCGTCAGTACGCTTGAAAGTGGCTGTAATAGGATAGGCGCTTAAATCTTGTGTAAGGCTTTCATCAACTTGTAATTCCAGCAATTCACGAGAGTAATGCGGCTTCAAGTTACTCACCGTATTAGCCATACCTTCTATCAGCAATTCATGCAGTCTAGCTTGGTTTACAATTCCATGTGTAAACTCTGATAAACCGGCGCGCGCATCAGCAATTTTTTCCGTACGTTTGATATTCTCTGGATTTGCAGGATCTGGTTCCCAAAAGGTATTTTGCTTAAGCTGGTAGGTTTCTTTAACTACCATTTCACTTGCGTTGAAAGCTTCCATAATTTCAATGGTACGACACGATATACCATCTGCTCGCCCAAATAATAGCGGGCCTGGTGCCATATCTGTGATGCACGTGCTAATATCTTCAAATTCAGACATTTGCCGTGCCATCGTCAGGCCAGCAGGACCAGTACCAATAATTAAAACATCAACTTCACTTGGTAATTCTTCTATCTTTGGCGCGGGATACGGCTTTCTTGCTGCATCAGGAATTTGATAATTGCCAGGTTTAAAACCATTTAAATGAAATTGCATGATAACGCTCTGTGATGTTGTGATTGTCAGTATCGTTGCCGTCTTCGCATTATAATAAAAGGTTACGATGTTAACTAAGTTATTGCAATGAAAACAGAGCGTTATTTCGCTTTTCTCTAAAAATGACACGCGCTATGATGTAATATGATTTTTTGAGTTGCAAATTGTGAAAGGAAAGGGATGTCACTACCGAAAAAGTCACTTTTTGAGTTACCAAAAGGGATTATTTATCTTGATGGCAACTCACTTGGCGCGCTTCCAAAGGGAGCTGCAAGCCGTGCTGCTGAAGTCATTACCAACCAATGGGGTGGTGAACTTATACGCGCTTGGAATAGCGCGGATTGGATGTCACTTCCACAAATTGTCGGTGATCGTATCGCAAAGATTATTGGTGCAGACGCAGGCACAGTTGCAACAGGTGACACCTTATCAATTAAGATTTATCAAGCATTAGATGCTGCATTAAAATTACGACCAAACCGCAAGGTTATACTATCTGATGATGGTAATTTTCCGTCCGATATTTACATGGCAAATGGCCTTATTCGTACGCTCGGGGACGATTACGAATTACGTCTTGTTGCGCCTGAAGATGTGATGATGTCTATCACAGATGATGTCGCTGTGGTGATGTTGACACAAATTGATTATCGCACTGGTCGTATGCATGACATGGCGAGCATTACCAAGCGTGCGCATGATAATGGGGCAATTATGATATGGGATCTTGCGCATAGCGTGGGTGCCGTACCGTTAGATTTGAAAGCCTGCCGAGCAGAGTTTGCGGTGGGTTGTACTTATAAATATCTAAATGGTGGTCCCGGCGCCCCTGCCTTTATTTATGCGCGACCTGATATTGTTGATAAAGTTGAGCCAATCTTGTCTGGCTGGATGGGGCATAAAACCCCTTTTACCATGGACCTCAATTATCAGCCAGCACAGAAGGCAGAGCGGTTCCGTGTGGGTACACCACCAATTGTACAACTCTCCATATTGGATGCGGCTCTCGATATTTGGGATGATATATCAATGCCAGATATCCGCGCCGCTTCTATTGAATTAAGCGAATTATTCATCAAACAGGTCGAAGCGGCCTGTCCAGTTTTAAAGCTGTTATCACCCAAAGATGCGGATGAAAGAGGCAGTCATGTCTCCTTCGCATTTGAATATGCCTATGAAGCAATTCAAGCATTAATCGATAAGGGGGTCATAGGCGATTTCAGAGCCCCAAATATAATGAGGTTTGGCATAACTCCATTATATATTGACCGAGAGGATATCATTCATGCAGCAGAAGCAATGGGTGAAGTGATAAATAATGAGCTATATAACAACCCTAAATATAAAATTAAGGCTAGGGTGACATAAGTTCAGTATCTCATCTCATTCGTTAATTTCATTAACAATATTGTTATCTTTAACCAACCTGCAATTTCAGGATATAACATGTTTCATTCTCTATTAGTTGATCAACCAGATCCCATAATCGTGACAATGCAGAAATATCATGCAGATAGTCGTCCTCATAAACTTGATTTGGGTGTTGGTGTTTATAAAGATGCTTCTGGTCACACACCCATTATGAAAGTCATCAAATCAGCTGAGAAAGCTCTTTGGGAACAAGAAACGACAAAAAGTTATACCAGTTTAGTTGGAGACAGCGCGTTTAACACCGCTATCCAAAAACTAGTGCTTGGTGACCTTGCAAGCTTTGATGGCAGGCTCGCAAGCGCCGCTACTGCAGGTGGAACAGGCGCTGTGCGCGCTGCGTTTGAATTAGTTCATCTGGCGTCACCAGATGCAACTATTTGGGTCTCTAACCCTAGCTGGAGCAATCATGCCAGTATGCTCGATTATTTAAACATTCCCAATCAGCATTACCGATTTTTTGACCCCTCTACGGGTACTGTCGATATGGACGGTATGATGGCTGATTTGAGATATGCGAAAGCAGGGGATGTGGTGTTATTACATGGCTGTTGCCATAATCCAACAGGCCTCAGCTTATCGCCCAAACAGTGGGATGATATTATTGAATTAATGAAAACCCAAAATTTGGTGCCGATGGTTGATATTGCTTATCAGGGTTTTGGTGATGGCTTAGATGAGGATGCCTATGGCGTGCGCCGCATAGCCTCTTCACTCCCTGAAGTGCTTATTGCCTCAAGTTGCTCAAAAAACTTTGGCATTTACCGCGAGCGCACTGGATGTGTGATCGTTGTAAGCCCTGACCAAAAGCAAACAAATTTAGTTCAGAGTAAGCTATCATTGGTAAATCGCGTTAACTATTCTTTCCCACCAGACCATGGTGCAAGATTGGTCACAATGGTATTGAATGATCCGGAATTGAAAGTGCAATGGCAAAATGAGTTAGGTGAAATTCGCCAAGGCATTCAATCTTTGCGGCGCATGTTGTCTGATGAGCTTCAGCGTCAAACAAACTCTGATAGATTTAAGTTCATAGCAGAGCATAGAGGGATGTTTTCAATGCTTGGTTTGTCGCAAGAACAGGTGTCACGGTTATCTGATGAGTTTGCTATATATGCTGTCAGCGATAGCCGCATTAATATGGCAGGTCTTAATGAAGCTTCAGTGCCTCTGCTCGCAAATGCAGTTGCTAAGATAATCTAAAAACTGTGCGTGACCAGCTATTTTACTGACAATGAAAAATGTAATGGCAAGCCTGTAAGCAGTTACCCTCAACCAATAGATTTATCTTAAAACTCGGCCATTGTGTTGAGTATAAATATCACTCATTTTTGTGAAGAATGGAGTTTTTTTTATCACTCTTTTTTACTTATTTTTCCATGTATTTCAGTGTTTTAGAGCTTGTGGCGCCTGTTTTGATTTGTTAGCGTGCCTCCACATATGTGTATCTAAAGTGGAATGATTATCATGCATCTTTTTTTGGCATCAGTTGACATTACAAATCCGACTGAAGTGGTCCATAACCCATCATATGAACAGCTTTTTATTGATGAAACAGCGCCAGATCTCGAAGGATTTGAAAAAGGGTATGTAACCGACACCGGGGCAGTGAATGTTCTAACAGGTGAATATACTGGTCGTTCTCCAAAAGATAAGTTCATTGTTAAAGATGACACCACAAAAGATACGTTATGGTGGAATGAGAATGGCACTAAAAATGACAACAAACCAATTTCGAACGAAGTATGGTCTGAATTGAAGCAACTCGTTGGTCAGCAGCTATCAAGCAAAAAATTATATGTTATCGATGGCTATTGTGGTGCAAATGAAAATAGCTGCTTGAAAGTTCGTTTTATAATGGAAGTGGCATGGCAGGCGCATTTTGTGAAGAACATGTTCATTCGCCCTTCAGATGCACAGTTAGAGGATTTTGAACCCGATTTTACGGTTATTAATGCGTCAAAAACAAGTAACCCAAATTGGGAAAAACAAGGTTTAAATTCACCGACTTTTATCGCTTTTAACATGACAGAGCGTGTCCAACTCATTGGTGGCACCTGGTATGGTGGAGAGATGAAAAAGGGACTTTTCTCAGTCATGAATTATTTGTTGCCTCAACGTGGCATTGCATCAATGCATTGTTCAGCAAATGAAGGCAAAGATGGCGATGTTGCACTATTTTTTGGCCTGTCAGGCACAGGAAAAACCACCTTGTCAGCTTCGCCGGTACGCGCTCTGATTGGGGATGATGAGCATGGCTGGGATGATGATGGCGTGTTCAATTTCGAAGGTGGATGCTATGCAAAAACCATTGATTTAGACGCTGAGAAAGAGCCAGAGATCTATGGCGCTATCCGGCGTGACGCCTTGCTTGAAAATGTAGCCGTCGATACCTCTGGTGAAGTTGACTTTAGTGATACATCGCTTACGGAAAATACTCGTGTTTCCTATCCGATTTATCATATTGATAATATTGTTCAGCCTATATCAAAAGCTGGCCATGCAAGCCGTGTTATATTTCTAACAGCAGATGCCTTTGGTGTTTTGCCAGCTGTGTCAATTTTAGACAATGATGAAGCTCAATATCACTTCCTTTCAGGCTTCACAGCGAAGCTGGCAGGAACAGAGCGCGGCATCACTGAGCCTACACCAACATTTTCAGCTTGTTTCGGCGCGGCATTTTTAAGTCTCCACCCCACACAATACGCAGAAGTATTGAAAAAGCGAATGGATGCGTCTGGTGCACGTGCATATCTTGTGAATACAGGATGGAACGGGCAGGGCGAACGTATTTCCTTAGCAAACACACGTGCTATCATCGATGCTATTTTGAACGGTGAACTTGATGATGCTAAAACACATAGTTTGCCGATATTCAATTTGAATATGCCAACAAAAATAAAGGCAGTTCCATCACAGATTCTGGATCCACGTGCCAGTTATGATGATGTAATTTACTGGCATGAGAGAGCACATAATCTCGCTGAATTATTTGTCAAAAATTTTGAAAAATTTACAGACACACAAGCTGGCAAGGATCTTTTGAAATCAGGCCCACAATTACCTAACTAACGATTATTCATCGCGCATTCTTTCAGCACAAAGTTTTATAAACTTGTTGTCTGATCATCATTCTTGTTGCCATAGTTATGATGGTTTCTATGGCTAAGTAGCAGGAGGAAGATATGGCGCGTGAACATGATGAAAGCATGATGAATAATCTCTATTGGTGGGGTGTGCCTACGCTTTTCCGATGTCCATATGTGGGCGTATTAGACGAAAAGATGCCAGAGGCTGATATCGCACTTGTTGGTGTGCCACATTCAACAGGCAACGGTACAACAGAACGAGACCAGCATTTGGGACCACGTTCTGTTCGGAATATATCAGCTGTTCAACGTCGTGTTCATGGCGAATTTGAATTTGACCCGTGGTCTGCCAAAAACATCATTGATGTTGGTGATGTGCCATTTCCAAAGGCAAATGATAATGAAGATTGCATAGAGCAGATAACATCATTTTATCAGCGCCTCGATAAAGCAAATGTAAGGCCAGTATCAATTGGTGGTGATCATTCTATAACTGGTGGTATCATCCAAGCCCTTGGGTGCGGCGAATTGACAAAAGGCGAGCCAGTTTGCTTTTTGCATTTGGATGCCCATACAGATGTTTTCACAAAGGTTGATCATTTTCTAGGCGCGAAGAAGTCAGCTGCGCATTGGGGTGCCTATTTAGCTGATCAGGGCAAAGTTAATCCCCATAATTCAATGCAAATAGGCTTGCGTGGACACCCACGGACCCAAGATTGGCTGCAACCGTCATATGATTATGGCTACAATGTTGTCACAATGGCAGAATATAGAAAAAGAGGTGCAGCCGACGTCATTGAACAAATTAAGACTGTTCTGGATGGAAAGCCTGTTTACATTACGTTTGATTTGGATTGCCTTGACCCAACGATAGCGCCTGCCGTTGCTAATGTGGAGGCTGGCTATTGTGGCTTTTCTATTGATGAAGCGCGCGAGCTACTTCACAGCGTACGTGGTATGAACATAATTGGCGGAGATGTTGTCTGCTTAATGCCAACAAAAGATAACCCTAATAATATAACATCCATGGTCGCTGGCGCCGTTATGTTTGAAATGCTCTCAATGATGGCGGAATAAATGTATTTGGCAAGGTTACTAAAAGTCAGCTTATTTTGTCTGCCTATTTTAGCTCACGTCTCACCTGCTTCTGCATCAGAGGTCATCAAATGTTCTTTTAAAGCATCTGGCATGAAAATATTTACACATGCGCTTAGCACGAATGAATATAGGGATGAGAAGGGTAATCTGTTTGAAATATTAGCTCGTGATGAGTTTTTACAACTTCGTTCAACTCAGATTGATATCGATAACGTGAATAATCCATTCACTGTTTATTTGATAAATAGAAACACTTCGAAAATTCGTCAGATATCAGGTGCTATGCGCGCTGCACCGATGATGTCTGATGGCAGTTGTGAGTTTAACAATTAACTTCGTTTACAGTGTGTTTCTTGGCTTGCCATGATGAAAATGTTCAATGTGACCAATAAGCTGGTCCCACAATGTCTGCATTGCTTGCTCAGATGCCCATGCGATATGCGGCGTTACGATAAGATTTGAGCGGTCCAAATTTTTCATAATTATGTGATCATCGCTAGGTGGCTCACTCGTCAAAACATCAAATGCAGCGCCTGCGATTAGCTCCTCATCGAGCGCCGTTATTAAATCCGTTTCATTCACTAGCCCACCACGAGACACATTTATGAGTAACGGCTTCTTTGCCATCATTTGAAATTCAGGTAATGCGATTAAATCTTTTGTTTCGTTATTCAAAGGGCAGTGGAGTGTTATAATATCAGACTGTTTCAAAACATCTTCAAAGGATGTGTATCCATCTTTGATATTCCTTTCGCCTTTTCGGGCTGATTTCAGCACCTTCATTCCAAAAGCTTCGGCGATTTTGATGACTTCACTTCCGATAGAGCCAGATCCTAGGATGCCTAGCGTGGAATGTTTAAGGTCTGATATCGGGTGATTGAAAAAACAGAATTGGCCAGATTTCTGCCATTCATTTTGGCGCACATCATCAAAATAAGCGCTAATAGAGCGGCGTAATGCTAAAATGAGAGCAAATGTATGTTCAGGCACTGTTTGTTGAGCGTAATCTCTAATGTTCGATACTATGATGCCTTTATCATGACATGCCTTAACGTCAATTTTATCATAACCTGTGGCGGATATGGCAATCATTTTCAGCTTCGGTAATTCTGCCAGCATCTCTTTTGTGATGGCGACCTTATTTGTAATTACAACATCAGCATCTTTCAGGCGGCTAACGATCTCATCTTCAAGCGTTCTCTCAAAAGAAACCCAGTCATGCGGTATATCTGGTTTGTTTAACTTTACGGATGGCCCAATAGTCGCGCTATCTAGATGCACAATTTGAATTTGATTGATATCTGACATATTGCAACTTCCTCGGCATATAATATTTCACGTTGTGATGTTATGCACCTAGCACATATGAAGCAAATAATTTGCTAATTTTACATTAACTGTTAAGACAAGCATATATAGTATTTTGCGATTGGAAAATATGATGCGAAAGATGCTTTCAAAAGACGCAATTCATGAATCTATCCGTGAACAGGTTCAAAATTATCATGCAGATGTTGTGTCTGAAGTTGAAGAGGCTGTCAAAAACAATAGAATTGTTGTGGTGGGCATGAGATGGAATGATTCCGTTTGGAAAGCGCGCCGTAATCTTGAAAAGGCAGGCTTATCGTTTCAGTATCTCGAATATGGTAGCTATACCAGTAGCTGGCGCCGTCGTCTTGCACTTAAAATGTGGACAGGTTTTCCAACATTTCCCATGATATTTGTTGATCAAAAATTAGTCGGCGGTAATTCTGATCTGGAAAAGCTTCTAGCAGACAAAAAATTACCTAGCTAGTACACTATCTTCGGGAGGTGATATGGCACAGCCAGATACATGTGAAGCCCCACAAAGGGGCGTCTTGCCACCGAAATTGAGTCTACCCCCCAACACATGTGATTGTCATTTTCACATTTTTGATGCTCCTTCAATACAAGTGCCAGAGCGAAGCTACACCGCACCGCACGCCCCTTTGTCAGATTATGGGAAGCTTCAAAATACATTAGGCATCACAAGGTCTGTCATCGTTCAGCCAAGTGTTTATGGAGCGGACAACCGCACAACAATGGCTGTTTGTAAATCAGACGATAATATGCGTGC
>WTHW01000072.1 GCA_011526395.1 Alphaproteobacteria bacterium | reverse complement strand
GGGCAGATATCATAAGGGCAGATTTACTCAGCCATAATCCAGATGCCACAATGCCAGCCAATCATAATAGCGGCTCTATCCGTCTTGTGCGTGGCTCACATATCATCACCAAGCGTCTATATTCACATGATAAAGCCTATATCTTCCAGAATTCAGATGGCCGCATTTTATTTGCCATCCCCTATCTGAATGATTTCACCCTGATTGGCACAACAGATATCGACCATGATGATACCCCAGATGCGCCTCAGATAAGCGGCGATGAAATCGACTATATCTGCAAGGAAGTCAGCGCGTACCTAAAAACCCCGATCACCCCCGCCGACGTGCTTCACACCTATTCAGGGGTGCGCCCTTTATATAATGATGGCGCTCAAGATGCCAAAGCAACAACCAGAGATTACATTCTCTCTTTCGAAGATGGCACCAATCATGGTCTGTTAAATATCTTTGGTGGCAAGCTGACAACCTATCGCCAGCTTGGCTTGCAAGTCGCTGATAAAATCGCCCCCCATCTTGCCCCGCCATCAGATGCGCGCATTGGCACAGCCCCGCTACCGGGCGGTGATATGCCAGATGGCGATTTCGCCCGCTTTCATAAGCGCGCGATGGCGCTCTATTCTTCTGAAGATAATGCGCGCCTTGATCGCCTTATCCGCACCTATGGCACAGATATCAAACATATTCTTGGCACCAAAGATGCGCCTATCGAACAAGGCCAGCATTTTGGTCTTGGCCTCTATGCCTCAGAAGTTGATTTCCTCATCACACATGAATGGGCGATGACTTCAGATGATATTCTGATGCGCCGTACCAAGCTTGGCTATCATGCTGATGAGGCAATGCGCGCCCGCCTTGATAGCTACCTTGCCGAAAACCGCCCGTCATAAAAGACCTTGTATCGAGGCGATTTTACTAGTCTGATGGCTGAACTTCGTCTATGAAGGCACCATCATATTTCCGCTATAAAGATTTAAGAGACTTGTCCTATGACGAATGCGCTTCGTAACATCGCCATTATTGCCCACGTGGATCATGGCAAAACCACGCTGATTGACTCAGTTATGAAACAAAGCGGCATGTTCCGTTCGAACCAACAAGTCGAAGAGCGCTTGATGGATTCAGGCGATTTGGAAAAAGAGCGCGGCATCACCATTTTGGCAAAGCCAACCTCAGTTATGTGGGGCGAGACACGTATCAATATTATCGACACACCAGGCCACGCTGATTTTGGTGGTGAGGTTGAACGTGTTCTTGGCATGGCAGATGGCGTCATCTTGCTAACAGATGCAGCCGAAGGGCCTATGCCGCAAACAAAATTCGTTCTTGGCAAGGCCTTGAAACAAGGGCTAAGGCCGATTGTGATCATCAATAAAATCGACCGCCCAGATGGCCGCCCAGAAGAGGTGGTGGACGAGGTATTTGATCTGTTCGTCGCACTAGATGCCAATGAAGAACAGCTTGATTTCCCTATCCTTTACGCCTCAGGTCGTGATGGCTGGTGTACAAGCTCGCTTGATGCCCCGCGCGAGAATTTGGCGCCTTTGATGGATTTGGTTATCGAACATGTCCCATCCCCGCAAGTGGATAAGGATGCACCTTTTGCCATGCTATCAACCCTGCTTGATTCAGACCTATATTTGGGGCGCTGCCTGACAGGGCGCGTTGTACAAGGCACAGCCAAGGTCAATGAGCCTGTTCATGCCGTCAACCTAAATGGCGAGGTGGTCGAGACAGGCCGCTTGACCAAGTTACTTCGTTTCGAAGGCACAGACCGTGTACCTGTCGATTCAGTAGAAGCAGGCGATATTGTCTGTATCGCTGGTCTGGCAGTGGCATCTGTCTCAGATACCATCGCTGCCAAAGAGGTCACAACACCGATTACCTCAACCCCGATTGACCCGCCAACCATGTCAGTCACCATCACAGTGAATGACTCACCACTTGCCGGGCGCGAGGGCAAAAAGGTCACATCAACCCTAATCCGCGAACGCCTTCTTGCTGAGGCTGAAGTGAATGTCGCGATTACCTTTGCTGAATCAGATGGCAAAGATGCGTTTGAGATTGGCGGGCGCGGTGAATTGCAATTGGGCGTGCTTATCGAAACCATGCGCCGCGAAGGCTTTGAGATGACAGTCTCACGCCCGCGTGTTGTCTCGAAAAAAGATGAACAAGGCGCACTATTAGAGCCTATCGAAGAAGTCACGATTGATGTGGATGATGAATTTTCATCAACTGTGATTGACGCGCTAAACCGCCGCAAGGGCGAGATGGTTGATATGCGAAGCGCTGGTGCTGGCAAGACACGTATCTTGTTCCATGCGCCATCACGCGCTCTTATCGGCTACCAGTCACGCTTTTTAACCTCGACCAGAGGGACAGGCGTGATGAACCGTATCTTCCATTCATACGCCCCTCACAAAGGTGCGATTCAGGGACGTCATAACGGCGTTCTTGTCTCAAACGATCAAGGCCAAGCAGTGGCCTATGCACTCTTTAATCTGCAAGAGCGCGGCGTGATGTTCATCAATCCACAAGATGATGTCTATCAAGGCATGGTGATTGGCGAGAATTCACGTGATAATGATCTAGATGTGAATGTGCTAAAGGGCAAAAAGCTAACCAATGTGCGTGCTTCTGGCTCTGATGATGCTGTTGTGCTAACGCCGCCGCGCCGCATGTCACTCGAAGAGATGATGGCCTATATTAATGATGATGAATTGCTGGAGGTCACACCAGAATCATTGCGACTTCGCAAACGCTATCTTATCCCGCATGAGCGCAAAAAAGCAGCGCGAGGATAGATAAAACAAATCATAAAAAAAGGGGCCGTAAAGCCCCTTTTTCATATCTGTCTTATGAAGGCATCCCAGATGGCAAGCCAACATAGGCTGTCTTGATGGATGTATAGAATTCCACAGCTGCTCTGCCTTGTTCACGCACCCCATGTGACGAGCTACCTCTGCCGCCAAATGGCACATGATAATCAGTGCCCGCTGTTGGCAGATTGACCATCACAACACCTGTTGTGGCATTGCGGCGGAAATGATTGGCGCGTGCCAGCGAGCTTGTCATAATCCCAGCTGTCAGACCAAACTCAGTATCATTCGCCAAATGCAAGGCTTCCTCATAGCTTGATGCTTTAATCAGGCATGTCATCGGGCCAAACATTTCCTCGCGATTGACACGGGCATCATTTGATAATCCTGCCATCACCGCTGGTGCCATGTAAAAGCCAGCTGTTGGCTGGTCAAGCAACGCACCGCCCCACAAAATCTTGCCACCTTCTTGCTTGGCAATCTCTAGGTAATTTTGGTTTGATGCTAATTGGCCTTCAGATACCACAGGGCCCATCATAGTGCCGTCTGCTAGCGCGTGACCCACTTTCATATTTTGCGCGGCCGCAACTAACTTTTCAGCAAATTCATCATAAATCTTATCATGCACAATCAGACGTGATGAGGCTGTACATTTCTGGCCAGTGCCACCAAAGGCGCCGCCTGCCGCACAAGAGACTGCCAAATCCATATCGCAATCATCCATCACAACAAGCGGATTTTTTGAGCCCATTTCCATCTGTAATTTTGTAAGATTGGGAGCAGCAGCAGAGGCAATGGTTTTGCCAACTTCAAGAGAGCCTGTAAAAGTGATGCCGTCAATGGCTTGATGACGAGCAAGCTTGTCACCAATCTCGGCACCT
>WTHW01000219.1 GCA_011526395.1 Alphaproteobacteria bacterium | reverse complement strand
GATGATTTGAATTTTAATATCTGACTTTGCCAAATCAAAGCGAAGCGCCTCTCCGAGATTGATAAGGGCGGCTTTGGTGGGGCCATAAGCAAGAGAGCGAGGCAAGCCGCGATAGCCAGCCACAGAGGCCATCAAAGCGATATGGCCTTTATTGTGCGTTTTCATATCTGGCAAAATATCAGCCAAGCAATAAATCGTGGCAAGGTAGTTAACCTGCATGTGCTTTTCAAAAGACAGCACATCTATCTTATCAGGCTCATCAGGGATATAGATACCGGCATTTGGTATTAGCACATCAATAGCGCCGAAATGAGCTTTCGCCTTTGTTATCACATCCGTGATAGCATCTTTGTCAGTTACATCACAGGCATAGCCTTTGAAGCCATCATGGGCGCTCTCAAGCTCTGATAACCTGTCTTGCCTGCGCGCAACGCCTGAGACTTTATGACCTTTGGCACATAGTGCTTCCACGAGGGCTTTGCCTATGCCAGCACTGACGCCTGTGATGAAATAATGCTGTGCCATATTATCCTTTGGTGCGAAGTGAGCTTCGCCCGCCATCTACATTGATAACTGCCCCTGTTATCCAACCACTTCGCTGATTATCCATCAACATAGCTGATAGAGGCGCAAAATCTTGTGCGTTGCCAATACGTCTTAGGGGGTGTGCTTGGGCAATGCCTTTGGCCATCATCTCGTTTGACAAAAGGGGTGCTGCCATTTTTGACTGAGATAAGGACGGCGCAATCACATTGATACGCACATCTGGTGCCAGTTCAGTCGCAAGCGCAACTGCCAGACCCTCCACCCCTGCTTTGGCAGCGCTGATGGCGCCATGAGCGGTAAAACCTTGCGTGGCGGCAACAGAACTGAATAACAACACTGAGCCTTTACCCTCACGCAAGCTTTCAGCTGCTTGTTTGATGGCGAGACCTGCGGCTGTGACATTCAAATAAAAGGTGTTTTGGAAATCATCTCCTGTGATTTTGCCAAGAGGCTTTAGCAAAATAGAGCCAATCGCCCAAATAAGACCTGTGATAGGTCCGTTTTCTTTAGCTTTTTCGATAACATGCGCGATTGAGTTTTCATCCATAGCATCACAAATGCCATGATCTGCGCCTAGCTCTGAGGCAAGTGATGATAATTCGCTCTCATTGCGACCGGCGAGATATAATGAGGCACCGTCTGCTTTCAGTTGGCGTGCAATCGCACTGCCGATGGCGCCTGTTGCACCAAATATGATGATATTTTCCATAAAACCCTTCAACATAACCATAGGCAGCAATCGTGTTTTTCAATATGCTACATTGTTGATATATTGTGGTTTTTACGCCTCTTAAGGCGCTTTAGATCACGCGCGCACAGGGGCAAGAACAAAGGCAGGTCACTATGTATTATAAAGCTGGCAAACATAAAGAAGCAGGATTGGCTTACTCACCCTTTAAGGCGCTGGTGGCGCCGCGTCCGATTGGCTGGATATCTAGTCAAAGTCGTGATGGCATTGCGAATTTAGCACCTTATAGCTTTTTCAATGCGATATCAGAATTGCCGCCAATGGTCATGTTTGTATCTGCGCCTGATGAAAGAGAGGGCAAAAGCACCCCCACATATCATAGTGCCAAAGATAGCCTCGCCAATATCATGGAAACGGGGGAATTTGGCGTTAATATCGTTGGCAAGAAACAGATTGAGGGCATGATTACCTCTGCTGAGGGGCTGTCAGCTGATAGGGATGAGTTTGAAGCGGCAAAGCTGTTAAAGAAAGACGCAAGTGATATTCATGTGCCGCTTGTCGCCGGTGCGCCTGCGCAATTGGAATGCGCGCTTCATGATATCATCACCCTGCCCGGCACTGAGACGAGAGCTGGCTGTAAGATGGTGCTTGGTCGCGTTCTATCAATTCATATTGATGATGATGTCATTCGAGATGGCAAAGTTGATGTCTCAATCTTCCAGCCAGTCGCGCGCCTTGGTTATAAGGATTATGCCACTATCGAAGATGTGTTTGCCATCGCGCAGGGTGTCAAAGGCTAGTTTATCACACAATTGCGAACGCGCAGGTCAACATAACCACGCAGATCAGATTGTTTGAAATCAAGCTCTAGCAACCAATCTTGTGCTGGTAAGATGATGGTGAAGGGCAAGTCATGCTCTGATATTTTTTGGCCACCTAGATATGCCTGACGCACTTTTACTTTCTGGTTAGGATCAAACCACGGGTTTGCTTTGTTACCATTTGCGTTCACAGCGCCTTCGATGTTTAAGCGAAGTGAGCCATCAAATAAACTCGCCTTAGATTCTTCGCCGCCATAGAGTTCTGTTGCAACAGCAAGCGCCTGTTCATGAACAAGGCGGCAATTATTTGGCACGCCAATCGATTGAAGCTCGTTGTAAATTTGCTCAATATTGGTGCCATTTGCAATTTGCGCTTTTAGCAATTTTGTAAATTTACCAGAATTACGGTCTGTTAGATTCGCGGCAGAGATTTGCGCTTTGGCTTCTGTTAACTCTGTTTGAAGCTTTTCCACTTTTGTATTCAGAAGTTGGATTTCACGGTCACTTTCAAAAATGGCTAGATTGGAATCAGCTTGCAGCCTTTTTTGTTCAGCCGTCCCCCATAACCAGCCAAACCATGCCACAAGGGCAATCACAGCCACACGAAACAGCAAAGAGATTGAACTTTGCATTTCACGTTTTCTATATTTTTCTCGCGTTTGAAAAAAATCCATTAAAGCCATACCAATATTTATTGAGCACAGGATATCATCGACATAGTGCTTAGAGAAGATGAGAGCCTTGTCTTACAATATTTTTCTGTAAAATGCACCACTCACTTTGCTATAGTTTAGAGCATTAGATTAGATGAGACGATCGTTATGACCAACAAGCAGACAAATGACCGTGCATGGCAACGCATGTTATCAGGAAGACGCCTAGATATCATAAGCCCAAGCCCAATGGATATTGAAATTATTGATATCGCACATGGCCTTGCGCGGGTTGCGAGATGGAATGGTCAAACGATTGGTGACTATGGCTATTCAGTGGCACAACATAGCGTTGTTGTTGAAAGGCTCGTGCAAACAAATGCACCTGAACTTGACCAAAAATGGCGTTTGGCTTGCTTACTTCATGATGGCCCTGAATATGTCATTGGCGATATGATTACGCCCTTTAAAGCAGCGCTTGGTGATTCCTATAAGGAGATTGAAAGACGGCTTGAAGCGGCGATTTACCTGCGCTTTGGCCTGCCGGCCGAGCTTCCGTTATATGTAAAGAAAATCATTAAACGAGCTGATAGAATGGCAGCATGGCTAGAAGCCACACAGCTGGCTGGCTTTTCAGTTGATGAGGCGAAAAAGCTGTTTCCGCAACCAAGAGGATTGCCGCGCTCGTTTAAATTAACAGCGCAGTCACCAGAAGAAGCGGCGCAAAATTTTCTGCGCCGATTTCATATTTTAAGTGGTGTTAAGGCAGATTAGTTATCTATGCCTGCGGCTTTATAGAAGCGATAGGCGCACGCTCTGCAGCGTCATTTGCCATTTCAACAGCTGGTGCTTCAGCTGCCTTTTTCTTGCCAAATAAGCCTGACTTTTCGGCCTTCGCAGGTGCTTTTTCTTCAACCAGCATTTCTGGGTCTATGGCAACTGAATTTAACAAGCCAAGCGCACGTTGCATCAATGCTAATGATTCATCCATCATCGCAATGCTTTTTGCTGTGTGAGCA
>WTHW01000239.1 GCA_011526395.1 Alphaproteobacteria bacterium | reverse complement strand
CAACGATTCAGCGCGAATCTCTCAATATCATTGCCAATGGCTTTTATAGATTGATGTGTAATGCGCAGACAATTTTTTGCAGCCTCACTCAGGTCACTTGTATCTGACAAGGCAGGCACATTTGATAATTTATCTTTTAAGCGCCAGACTTTTTGGATAAAGCGATAAGCCCCTTCTACGCCTGATTCAGTCCATTCCAAATCTCTTTCAGGAGGAGAATCTGATAACATAAATAACCGGGCGGTATCAGCACCGTAATTATTGATAATTAACTCAGGATCAACCACATTGCGTTTAGATTTACTCATTTTTTCAACACGGCCTGCATGAATTGCCTGGCCTGTTGAGGCGTGAACCCACCCTTCAGATGTCTTAGTCACTTCTTCTGGGAATAACCACGCGCCATCTTGATCTTTAAAAGATTGATGACAGACCATCCCTTGAGTCAATAAGCCTGCAAAAGGTTCTGCTAAGTCTAAATAGCCTACTTGTGACAAGGCTCTTGTAAAAAAGCGAGAATACAGCAAATGAAGGACCGCATGTTCCACCCCGCCAATATATTGGTCAACAGGCATCCAATAGGCAGCTGCCTCTTTTGAAAACGCCTCATCAGATTTGGGGTCTGTATAACGTAAGAAGTACCAAGAGCTTTCGAAAAAAGTATCAAACGTATCTGTTTCGCGTGTCGCTGGTTTGGCGCATGTTGGGCATTGTGTATGTTTCCAGCTTGGGTGATTAGCTAATGGGTTTCCATTATCACCAAAGGTCACATCACTTGGAAGCGTGACAGGCAAATCTTGATCAGGTACAGGCACAGCCCCGCAATCATCACAATAAATAATAGGAATAGGGCATCCCCAATATCTTTGACGAGACACACCCCAATCACGAAGGCGATAAGTGGTTTTGGCATATCCACAGCCCAAGGCATCAAGGGCTTGAATGGCGATTTTCTTTCCCTCTTCGACAGATAAACCATCCCAGTCACCAGAATTAATCAGCGTACCTGGGCCTGTATAGGCTTCATTTTCAATGGTGAAACTCTGCTTATCTTGATCTTTTGGCAAGACAACAGGGGTCACTTCGCAATCATATTTACGTGCAAAATCGAGATCTCGCTGGTCATGGGCTGGACAGCCAAAAATGGCGCCTGTGCCGTAATCCATCAGCACAAAATTAGCGATATAAATCGATAATTCTGCCCCGTCAATTAGGGGATGGGATACAGTCAGATCTGTTAAAAAGCCTTTCTTTTCAGCCTTTTCAATCGCTGCTTCTGAGGTGCCGAGTGCAGAACATTCAGCTAAAAAGGCCTCTGCTTGTGCATTGTCTTTGGCAATCGCTAATGCCAATGGATGGTTAGGGGCTACGGCGACGAAAGAGGCGCCATAAAGCGTGTCAGGGCGCGTTGTAAAAATATCAATTTCGTTAAAATAGGGATTGTCAGTAGCAGCTTTAAAGGTGAGGTGCGCGCCAACTGATTTGCCAATCCAATTATTTTGCATTAAGCGCACACGATCAGGCCATCTATCAAGTGTTTCAATTGCTTCAAGCAAATCAGAGGCATAATCTGTGATTTTTAAAAACCATTGAGATAATTGTTTACGTTCAACAGCCACGCCAGAACGCCAGCCTTTGCCATCAACCACTTGTTCATTGGCAAGGACGGTTTGTTCAACAGGATCCCAATTGACCCATGATTCTTTACGATAAGCCAGGCCTGCCTTGAGAAAATCAAGGAACATCTTTTGTTCATGACGATAATAATCAGGCGTACAAGTCGCAATTTCTCTATCCCAATCATAGGAGAGGCCCATGCGCTTTAACTGCTCGCGCATAGCAGCGATATTTTCAACGGTCCATTCACCAGGGTGCACACCTCGTTCCATAGCCGCATTTTCTGCAGGCAGACCAAAGGCATCCCATCCCATAGGGTGCAACACATTATAGCCAGAGGCTTTGCGATAACGCGCAACCACATCCCCTAATGTGTAATTACGGACATGGCCCATATGAATACGCCCCGAAGGATAGGGGAACATTTCCATGACATAATATTTGGGCTTATCTGCCTCCATATCACAGGCAAAAGCATTTGCATTATCCCAGGCGTCCTGCCATTTTTCTTCAAGCTGGCGCGGTGAAAACTCAGTCATGTGACACTCTTTTTAAAGACAAGATGAAAGATAATAATCGTAATGGCAGATCTTAATCAGCTGATTCCACTTGTGAGGCGGCTCTGATTTCTCTGGCTCTTGTTAAGATCAGCTCTTCAAGGCGAAGGCTCATCTCTGTATCTTGGCCAGCATCTACCCAATTGCCTTGATCTTGTCTTTGGATATAGACAATCACGCGCACGGCATCAGATCGTAATTCACGATCAAGAACGAAAATAGCTAATTTTATACGCTCATCTGGACGTGATGGAAGAGAATACCATTCTGTTAGAATAGACCCGCCAAATGTATCAACATCGGCAAGTGGTACAAAAGAAGCAATATCAAGAGACGCACGCCATAATAGCGCATTGACTGGTAAAGCTGCTTGTGTTGATTTTTCAGGGCTACCAATATCTGAGATGACGATACCTTGTTCATCCTTGCCTGTGAGGAAGGATCCTGTATTTTCGCTGGTATCATCTTTGCGCGTATTTTCACTAAACGTTGCGCCAGAACAAGCGGCCAAGCTAGAAGCAAGCAATATCAGAATGGCAAATCGTGTCATCTTCGTCTCCGAAAATTGGTTATAAAAAAAGGGGCCAGCGAACTGACCCCTTTCTTATACGATAACTTTCTAAAATTAGAAAGCAACCTTTAGGTAAGCTGTTGTAGCTGAACCAGTTGTCTTTGTGCCACCTGATGTTGTGTAGCTTGAGTCTGTGTAAGCAATGTTTGCTGTTAGACCAGGAGCAACTGTGTATGTCAAAGAAGCAGCTGTTTCTGATGAGTCGATTGATGACGCACCTGAAGCACCGTCGTCTGATGTACGGTTGTGTGCTTTCAATGTTAGGCCTTCTTGTAGAACGTAAGAAACACCGATACCAACGCCAGAAGCTTTTTCTGATGCGTCGTCTGCGTCTTGTTCGTTCTGAGCAACAGTTACTGTCAAGTCACCGTAACCGATTGTTGCACCCAATGAAGTTGCTGATGAACCATCATTTGCGCCTGGAGTTGTTTCTGATGTGTCACGTGTTGCATATGCGATTGTGACTGAAGCATCGCCAACGTTCTGTGTGTAGCTTGCGCCCATTTCAGATACGTCGTTGTTCTGTGTTGCGTTGTCACCAGCATCACCCAATGTTGCACCAGCTGAGAAGCCGTTGATTGATGGTGTGAAGTATGAAACTGCTGATGCGTTTGCTTTACCTGTTGTTGGGTTACCAACGAAAGCTGTACCAGCTGTCTTGTTCAATTCGCCATCTGCTGAAGATGCGTTTGTGTCATATGCGTCACCAGCTGAATCGCCGCCGAAACGTACTTCACCGAATGAACCAGAAACATAGAACTTCTGACCGTCTGAAGTTGAACCTTCATCGATTGAGTGTGATGAACCGTATGTTAGGCCATTGTCTGACGCGAATGATGACGCAATTGTCAAATCATTTGTTGTTGAGAATGTGTTGTTTGAAGCATTCGCAGCGTCATTTGAGTTTGACCATGATGAATATGTCCACTTAGCAGCACCTGAGATTGAGATATCAGCAGAAGCAGCAGAAACACCCATAGCTACAAGAGCT
>WTHW01000234.1 GCA_011526395.1 Alphaproteobacteria bacterium | reverse complement strand
GTGCGCAACTTAATGCATGATGAGGCGCAATTAGCCGCTATGCCAAAAGATGTGTATGATTGGCTGTCTTTACAAAAACAACGCTCTGGCCTGCCTTCGTCTGATAAGCTGCTGGTTGAGAGTTTTAAGCGTGGTCAAAAACAGTATCTTGTTGCTTATTGCTTTGAGGGACGAAACGCCCATCAAACATTAGGGATGCTATTGACGAAACGCATGGAAAGGCTTGGCTTTGGTCCCTTGGGGTTTGTGGCGACTGATTATGCGGTCGCTGTGTGGTCAGTCCACCCTGTGACGGCGCCTGACCAGCTATTTAACCCTGACTTGCTAGGAGATGATCTAGAAGAATGGATGGCAGATTCCACCATGCTGAAGAGATCTTTTCGCGCTGTAGCCACCATTTCGGGCTTAATTGAAAAGCGTATGCCAGGTCATGAGAAAACAGGCAAACAAATGACGGTGAATTCTGATTTGATTTATGATGTGTTGCGCCGTCATCAGCCAGATCATCTGTTATTAAGAGCGACACAACAAGATGCCGCCAAAGGCCTAACAGATATTCGTAGGCTTTCAGATATGTTGAACAGATTTGAGGGAAAAATTGATTTCTGGCAGCTAGATTATATTAGTCCGCTCGCTGTTCCCTTAATGCTTGAGGTTGGCAGAGAAGCCGTGACAGCCAGTGGCATCACAGATATGCTGGCCGAGTTGGAAAGTGAATTATTACAAGAAATGCAAGGCTAGCATCACATAGCATGTCAAAGAGAAATAAGATTGCCTTTCATGGTGTCACGCTAGACTTACTAGGAGATGGCACAATTTTCATGCCATCTGAAAAAGTGCTGATCGTATCTGATTTGCATCTGGAGAAAGGAGCGGCTCTGTCTGAAGGGGCGCCCTTGCCACATTTTGATACGATAGACACGCTGCAAAGACTTGAGCGCCGTATTGCCGCTTGTGCGCCTGAGCAGGTGATATGCCTTGGCGATAGTTTCCATACAATCGAGCGCGCTTATCGGATGCCAGCAGAGCATGTGGCGTTTTTGTCCAAGCTAGCAGAGAAAACAGATTTTCAATGGGTCACGGGCAATCATGATCGTGACCTGCCGACGCGCCTGCCGGGTGCCATTCATGATGAGCTGATGATATCTGGCATTCGGTTGTGCCACGAAGCTGACTTAACGCCTTCCTTGCCAACAATTTCGGGGCATTTCCACCCCAAAGCGCGTATCAAATTGCGGGCGCGTCAGGTGTCTTGCAGATGCTTTATTGCCGCTGAGACTGATATTATTATGCCTGCTTTTGGCAGCTACACGGGCGGGTTAAATATTCGCCATGAAGCATTTGAGCCATTTCTGTCAAAAAAAACCATTATTCATCTTCTTCATGACGGGGATAGTTTTGCCATCCCCTACACACGAGATTTGTTTCAAAAATATCAGTAAAATAAACTCTTACCGTATCTTTTTTGCAATCCGCATCGTGGAAAATGGCGTAACAATATAAGTAGGTTATGCAATTAAGAAACGGGGATTTTTATGCGTATTGCAGTGATTGGGGCAGGTATTTCGGGGCTAGGTGCAGCATGGTTATTAGACAAAGAACATGATGTTACAATATTTGAAAAACAATCTCGCATTGGTGGTCATGCCAATACGGTCGAGGTAAATTTCAATGATAAAAACGTTGCTGTTGATACAGGGTTTATTGTCTATAACGAATTAAATTATCCCAATCTGATTGGCCTTTTCGATAAATTAAATGTGCCGACCAAAGGCTCGAAAATGACCTTTGCGGTCTCGTTGCGCGACAAGGCACTTGAATATGAAGGCACGTTGCGCGGTCTTGTTGCACAACCATCCAATTTGTTTAAGGCGCGTTACTGGTCAATGCTCAATGGCCTTCGTAAATTCTATGCTCATGCTTATGATTACGCCCAAACAAGCCCGATTGATGAGACTTTAGGCGAATTCATTGAAAGATGTGGTTTCAGCCAAGCGTTTGTTGATGACCATCTCTTACCGATGGGAGCGGCTATCTGGTCTTGCCCTGCTGAGACTGTGCTTGCCTTCCCTGCTAGGTCATTCATTCAATTCATGCAAAATCATAAATTGATGAATTACATTGACCGTCCTACTTGGCGCACTGTGTCTGGTGGATCGCGTGAATATGTGCGCCGTCTTGTTGATGATTTTACTGGTAAAATAGTCACAGATGCCAAAATCACCTCTCTGAGGCGCGAAAATGCTGGGGTTATGATATCACTTGAAGGTGAAGGTGATGTGTTTTTTGACAAGGTGATAATGGCAGCCCATGCAGATGAGAGCCTGTCATTGATCGCAGATGCGACGGAAACCGAAACAGAGTTATTGTCACAATTTAAATTCCAGCCAAATGAAGTCATCTTGCATTCAGATGAGACGCTGATGCCACAGAGAAAAGCGACGTGGGCAGCGTGGAATTATATGACCTCATCACAGCAAAATGGTCCTTTGAGTGTCACATATTGGATGAATAAATTGCAATCCATCCCCAATGAGACGCCGCTATTTGTGACGCTAAACCCTTTTACAAGGCCAAATCCGCGCCTGACACATCAAACATTTTCCTATGACCACCCGATTTTTGATAAGCATGCCATTTTGGCACAAGAGAGATTGGGAGAGATTCAAGGCCAGAGACATCTGTATTTTGCCGGCGCTTGGACAAAATATGGATTTCACGAAGATGGCATAGCCTCAGCGATTAAAGTTGCCAAATCTTTGGGAGTCAGCATACCATGGGATAGCCCAACGCTCGCTTGGCACGAGCCACAAGCCTTTGAGACAGGCATGGAAGCGTAGGGTCATGGGAGAGGCTTAATATGACTGGGGTAGCGATGGACCACCGCGTAGATGCGTGCGCTTTGGTCCTATCAGAGATTCATCACACAAGACATGCGCCAAAATCGCATTTTTTGGCAAGACCCGGTTTGTCCATACTCATAGATTTAGACCGCCTCAATGAAGCAAAGCGCACCTCATGGCTGTTTTCGGTGGGGCGGTTTAATTTGCTATCATTTTATGAAACTGATTATGGCTGTTTTCATAAATCATATAAAACGCCCCATAACTATCAGAGCCTTGCCAGCTATATACGTGATTTGGCAAAGAGCTGTGATGTTTCATCTGAGATTGCGCGTATTGAATTATTGACCTTCCCGCGCATATTGGGCGTGAATTTTAATCCCTTATCGGTATATCGGTGCCTTGATGAGGCTGGCGCGTTGTTATTCGTTGTCTATGAGGTTCATAACACATTTGGCGAGGCACATAGCTATCTTGGCATGAGCGATATACAAGGGCGCGCTAGCTTGCATGAAGCATCTAAAATATTCCATGTCTCTCCGTTTTTTGATGTGAAAGGTGACTATCAGCTGTTTCATCGCCAGCATAATGATAATTACAATCTTATTATCCGTTATCGTATTGATGGCGCACTTGCACTGACAGCGACGCTTCGCGGGAAAATTAGAGCGCTTAACACCGCTAGCATCATCACATCATTATTGAAAACGCGGCAATGGCCAATGCGCCCATGGCTAGCCATCCATGTAGAAGCTGCCAAATTATTTTTCAAAAGGCTGACCTATTTCAGCAAGCCACCTGCCCCTGCAGAGCCACACTCTTTATCTTCAACAAAGGACCAAGACTAATGTTTGATAGTATCCGATATAAGATGGCAAAAAAGCTTATCCTTGAATT
>WTHW01000218.1 GCA_011526395.1 Alphaproteobacteria bacterium | reverse complement strand
CTAACTATTACAGTTTTGTGACAGTTTTGTTTCACAAATGTGAAATTCTATATACCCATTGCAGAAAAATCCTCTGAGGGGGCTTAAACAAGTGATGAACTCACTTGCCCGCAATGCGCCAGTAAATTTTGAGTTCATTAGATGGTGCGCATACGCACAATCATTCAATCATCTATACTGCCAATCGCCCGCACGTCACTTATCCATGCACTTTGGTCTTTTGTTGTATCTAGGGCCAGAAATGCCATTATCCTGCGATACATTTCATCATATGTTTTTGCAAATGCGCGTTCAACAGCGTCAGCAGGCTCGCGAACACCAGCAGGATCTTCAACGCCCCAATGAGCTGTCACAGGATGGCCTGGCCACACAGGACAGGTTTCATCTGCTGCATTTCCGCAAACGGTAATCACAATATCAATGGTGCCATTATAAGGCGCGGCAAATTCATCCCAGCTTTTCGAGCGCGCAAAACTTGTATCAATTCCCTTATCACGCAAGATAGCAATCGCTGCAGGATTAGGCTTGCCTGTCGGTTTTGATCCCGCAGACACACTAAGATAGCGTTCGCTGCCATAATGACGCAAAATGCCTTCTGCAATAATTGAACGCGCAGAATTGCCTGTGCATAGAAATAATACCTGCTTCATCTCGCTTCCCTTCTGCTTATTGTTCACGCCACAAATTTTACAATGATTACTTACCAGATATTGATTGCAGATTTATGACAAACCAAAAAGCTCTAAGACGCCATGAGATACCGTCCAATACCAAATGCAAATATAGGCAATTGCAAACAAAAATTTGTTAATAAAGCTCTGTCTTTGGTTAAGTAACCAGCAATCGTCCAACCGAATGCACCGGAACCGTGAATAATGATATTTAACGGAAATATATTAAGATTCGTTAGCACAATACCGGTGAGAACAGCGACAGTACTTACCCATTTCAGTGGCTTGATATATGCCATCATATCTCCTTTTAAATTTTCACTCGATTTTTACCAAAAAATCTGGCTCCCTTTTAAAGGGTAATAGGGGAAAAGGAGGACGTCATGAAAAAAGAGAATCTCATCAACCTAGACAGTTATCCAATAGATAAACAAGGCAGTGAACGCGATAATCTCATTGCATCCATAAAATCACAATTACATGATGATGGATGTGCTGTTTTAAAAAATTTCCTAACGCCCATTGCTGTAAAGCGCCTCATAGAAGAAGCCGATAATGTAGCACATCTTGCCCATCGTTCCTTTAATCGCACAAACCCCTACTTTACCAAAGATGACCCCACTTTGCCGACAAATGACCCAAGAAGGCGGTTTTTTGACAGATCAAACTCTTTTATTGCGGCTGATAATTTTTTGCCTACAGGGACATTGCGCCAAATTCATGATTTTCCGGCTTTTGAGCCCTTTATTCAGGAATGCCTTGAGCAAAGAGATTTCTATCGTTACGCAGACCCGCTTGCTGATGTCATTGTGAATGCCGCTGATGAGGGCGCGGGGTTTCCTTGGCATTTTGATACCAATAATTTTACCATCACTTTGGCTATTCAAATGGCAGATGAAGGTGGCATGTTTGAATATGCACCCAATATCCGCAAATCAGGAGAGAATTTCGAAGATGTGCGCGACGTCCTAGATGGCACATCATCAAAAGTGCGTAGCCTAAAGCTTGAGCCAGGTGATTTGCAATTATTTAAAGGGCGGTATTCGTTGCATCGTGTCGCACCTCTCAAAGGCAAAACGCCGCGCTATGTTGCCATTTTCTCCTATGTTGAACAGCCAGATATGGTGGGATCGCCAGAACGCACAAAACAGCTATATGGCCGTGTCTTACCAGTGCATCTAGAGCGCGCTGGCCTACGTTCTGATGCCTATATTGATTAAGGTATATATGCTTAACCCATATGCGTTATAGCGGGGTGCTCTAAGGGGGTTAAGGCAACATCTCGATCAGTTGCACTAAATTTCCGCAGCCATCATTCAGAATAACCATTTTCACCTGACCTGCTTCAACAGGCGCTGAGGTAAAAGTCACCCCAAGACCAATCAGCCTGTCATATTCTGCCTGCAGGTCATCGACTTTGAAAGACGCTGCTGGAATGCCATCTTTTACAAGGGCTTTTTGATAGGCGCTTGCAGCTTCATGATGATTCGGCTCAAGTAAAAGCTCTGTGCCATCTGGGTTATCTTTTCCTGTGACAGTCAGCCAGCGATGCGTGCCTAATGGCACATCATGTTTTAAGACAAACCCTAATTTATTGGTGTAAAAATCAAGCGCTATCTCTTGGTCTTCAACAAAAATATTTGTTACATAAATCTGCATTACATCTCCTTATTGCGAACTTGCTCTTTGAATATCGGCACCATGGAATCCCATACGCCCGTCTTCATGAAGCGGTGATAGAAAGCTGCTAGAATATGCAAGCCTATCAGCCAATAGCTGGCAGAAACAGATATATCATGAAGATGAATGGCAATGGCTATAGCAAAGCCAGAATGATCAAAGCCAAGATAAACAAGACATCCAATCAAAAGACCTGATAGTGCAATGCTTGAGATGGCGATATACATCCCGTAATGAACAATTTTTGCGCCACGCACATGCATAGGTGAGGATGATGGCGGCAAGGCACTTGGCTGTGTGCGCATATAAAGGAATCTTACCCCTAAAATTATCAAAAGTAAGAGCGCGAAGACAACCTCAAATTTTAATAACCCCAGCTCATTTAATTGCGCAATATCTTCAATTTGTTTGATGATGCCATAGGCATATAACAGAGCGACGCCCCAATGAAATGACTTTGCTAAGACACTATGTCGTATGGTGCGATCAGCTTGTGAGTCCATGATACCCTGTTTGTTACATCCCAAACACAACTTGATTCATTGCGCGTCCCGGCAGAAGTGTAAACAAACCTGTTAAAATCAAGGCAAAACCATATAAGGCAATCATTACCTGCCGATGCCTTTTGATATTGCCAACACGCACAAAATAAATCGCAAGGCCAACAGAGAAAATCGTCCAAATACTTAATAAATGGATAGGGCTGTAATTTCCCCACAGCTTAATCTCATGAATAAAAAAGGATGAGATAGAGACAAATAACATCAAGCTAACCCAGATATAGCCAAGAGCCTTATGCTTTATCCCCCCTTTTTTCATGCTGAATTGGATAGCACCAATAACAATCGCAAGCATTGCCGCCATCGCATGAAATGGTATAGGCTGAGCCTCGTTAAATAATGGTTCCATCACCTATAATCCTGTGTGCCCCTAATGAAATATACCCCACGATATATCCTTTATATCCTTGCGTCTATCTTTGTGACCACCTCTGGTATGGCAGGCACGCTAACGGTTGAGGTAACCAACATTGAAAAAGCAGGCGAAATACATCTAGCGATTTATGACAATGCAGATGTATTTGAAAATGATAATGGCGAAAAAGGCGGCGCTGCCAATGGCATTATTGAAGGTGTTATCGAAGATGTAAAAACAGGCACAGCCACCTATCAATTCATCCTACCAGCTGGCACCTATGCCATCGGCATTTTTGTGGATGCCAATTATAATAACGAAATGGACAGAAACTTTTTTGGCGTCCCCAAAGAGCAATATGGCTTTAGCAATAATGCCAAAGGCAGTTTCGGCCCCCCATCCTTCAAAGACGCCTCATTCACCATCAAAGGTGATTTGTCGTTAAGGATAGATTTATAAGTTGGCCTAACCAATCACTGGCAGGGCTGTTGGTGATAGGAAATGCATTTTATCATCTGGCAGTTGCCAATGTGGCTTGCGTCCTACAGTTGATTCTAGCAACACAAGCTCATCATCATAATGACCATAGGGAAAACCGAAATCTGGCGTCACGAAATCACCTTTTTCATTGATAGCAGTGGCGTTATGATAGCTGGTTTTGAATTCTTGTTTACTGCCATCAGTGGCGTCTTGAAAGCTGATGTGACCATAACAGCAACAGATGTAATTATGTGGCCTTGATACATCTGCGTTTACATAAAATCCGGTGCCTCTGATCGATCCTGTGGCATTTGGCAATAGTAGTTTTGTGTTGCGACCATCCAGCGGCTTTAACACAGCTAAGGCCTGACCAGATAATAACCTGACACTGGCTAACAGACCCTCATCATCCATCTCGACATCTGCGGTAAATGCGTCATCAGTTAAAAAAGCATCCTCACCAACGGTAAAGATTGTTTTGGCGGTGCTGGCTGATAATCTTGCTGCTTTCTTGCCCTTAAAGCTATCTATATCCAATGTACCATGAAGGGCGCGTATAGCTGTATTATCCTGAGCAAAGGATAGGTGAGGTGCAATCATGGCACCACCCAAAAGAAACCCAAATTGACGCCTAGAGACACAACCGCACATATTAATCACCCTATCCTTTTGTATCATATAATAGGGCTAGCAAATTTATCTGCTGAGAAGCAACTTAAGTTTTTAATGATAAGGAAAGAGGCTTAAGGAAGAAACCGCGTACTGTCCTCAAGCAAATAGCCTCCGCTTTCAACATAAATGCCTGTCAAAGCTTGGATGACCACTTGGTGCGTGACAAATAACACCAATTCATCTTGCCCAATTTTTGCCAATTCAGCACGAAGATGTGCCATTGTCTCATCTCTATCTACATGGCCTTCATAAAATGAGGCTAGACCTTTATGCACCTCATAAGCACCAAGATTAAGGGCAGTGGCTGTATCAATACAACGGCACCATGGGCTTGTTAGAATGCGTGTTGGTTGTAATCCTTTCATCGCAAGCTCTTTGCCTATCTGTTTTGCTTGCGCAATTCCTTCACTGCTTAAATTGCGCTGTGTTGTGCAATCATCAATCTTAAAATGCGCAGGATCGCCAAAACCAGGCGCAAGGGCATGGCGCATCAATATAATATTATCGCCAGCCACGGCTGGCATGGTTGCAAAAAGCACGACTGTAAAAAGCCATTTTGATAGGTGCGACATCATATAATTTCTTGCATGTATGTGAGTGATGCTATGATTTTAAAATGGGTCGATCAGAACACCGAACAAGCCTAGCAATGGAAATCGATGATGAAATGCTTTTTAAAATGCCTTTTAGCTATCATGCTCATACCAAAAATAGCCCTCGCTATTGGCGAAGTTGAGAAGATAGGCCCATCCTTGTCACATCCATGGGGCATGGCATTTTTGTCGACTGATACTATATTAGTCACCACACGCGCTGGACAATTATTCAATATCACACTCAGCTCTGGTGCCTTCACAGAAATACAAAATCTGCCCAAAGTTGCCCATTGGGGTCAAGGCGGGTTGTTAGATGTCGCCGTCTCTGATGACAGAGTGTTTTTATGTTATGCAAAAAAAATCTCTGGCGGCGCAGCCACTGCGATTGACTCAGCTCGTTTAGAAAATAATGAACTAAAAGGGCGCATGACAATATTTACCTCTAACAATAGCCCAGACTCAGCTCACCATTTTGGGTGCCGTCTTACCATCTCTGACAATATGATTTACGCCTCGCTAGGTGACAGAGGTAATCGCTATAACGCACAAAACCCGTCTATCCACGATGGGGCGATTATACGAATTGCCCTAGATGGGAGTATCCCAGAAACCAATCCAAAAAAAGCCGGCTGGCAAAGCGAAATATATTCGATTGGGCATCGTAACCCACAAGGGATGACACAACACGCTGAAACAGGTGCTATCTGGACGCACGAACATGGGCCGCAAGGTGGCGATGAAATCAACATCATTCAAAAAGGCGAAAATTATGGCTGGCCAGTTGTTAGCTTTGGCGATGAATATGGCACAGGTACAGCGGTATCAAACTTAACAACGCATCCAGATATGGTTGACCCCATCTGGGTTTGGAAGCCATCTATTGCCCCATCTGGTATGGCATTTTATCCCTCTGATGGGGCCATGTTTCCAGCTCTGCAAGGAAGCTTGCTCGTCGGGTCTCTGAAATTCAAACGCTTGTATAAAATCATGCTGGATGAGCAAGGGCTTCCAGTGTCTGAGATGCCAATTATTGACGGCACATTAGGACGCATAAGAGATGTCGCCATCGCACCGGACGGCGCAATTCTGCTTCTAAATGATGCTGGCAAGACGAACCAGCCATCAGGAGGATTATATCGCATCAGCAAATGATGCTCTAAAAAATAAATGACAGGCGACTATTTATGTCATAATATCGACGTTTGAGTTTGATTTGAAAACTGCATAAAGGTCGTTTGGATGGAAATCGTCAATTTAACGATACATAATTGGTTTTTGTTCGCGTTGATTTTTTCAACTGTGATTTTCTATGCCAATGAAAATATACCAATGGAACTCACCGCTCTTGGTGTCATTGCAAGCCTATTGCTATTTTTTCAAATTCTGCCCTTGGTTGACGAAGCAGGCATCAATCAATTGCCTGCAAATACCATCATCTCAGGTTTTGCCAATCCTGCTTTGATAACTGTGCTTGCCTTATTAATCATTGGGCAAGGTGTCACAAAATCAGGCATCTTAACATTGTTATCACGCCATCTCTTATCCATTAGTATGGGCAAATTATGGCTTGCAATGCTTATCAGCTTACTCGCAGTGCTATGTATCAGTGCGTTGATGAACAACATCCCTGTCGTGATTATTTTTATTCCTATCATCCAGACAATCGCTCAGCGCTTTCATGTGCCTGCCTCAAAACTTTTGATGCCTCTTAGCTTTATTGCAGTTGTAGGCGGCATGACCACACTCGTTGGCTCAGGCACAAATTTGCTTGTATCGCAGGTGCTAGAGGATTCGGGAAACACAGCGCTTAGTTTCTTTGAATTCACATTACCTGGATTGGTGCTGGCTCTGACAGGTCTTGCATATGTCATGATTGTGGCGCCTCGTTTATTGCCCAACCGAACCAATCTCAGCCACAGGATGAGAGAGAGATCTGAGTCCTATTTCCTTGCTGAATTGGATATCACAGGTGACTCTCAGCTGGTTGGCAAGTCACTTCGGGTTGATTTGTTCGAGGAATTATCAGGCCCATCAGTGCGCATGTTACACAGATTGGGAAAAACCATATTACCGCCATTTACAGGCATTAAATTGCGCGAGGGTGATGTGATAGCCCTATCATCTACACGTGCGCAATTATCTGGCCTCATGGCATCAGATCCCGGCCTGACCCTTTCAAGCAGTTTCACAGCTAATTCACAGACAGATGAGACATCAGATCAGATGATTGTGGAAATGATGGTCACACCATTATCCTCTTTGGCTGGTCAGACAATAAAACAAAGCCATTTTGAGCAGCGTCATGGATGTGAAGTCTTAGGATTTCAACATCATGCCAAAATGTATCGAAGCAGACTGGATAGGGCTAAATTATCACCTGGCGATATGTTGCTGGTAAAATGTGATAGCGAGACGTTAAAAAACCTGCGCGATGACTTGGATGTTGTGCTGGTCGAATTTTCTATCGAAGAATTGCCAAATTGGTCAGTTGCCAATCGTGCTATTTTCATATTTCTTGGCGTCGTATTATCCGCAGCCTTTGATATTGTGCCAATCCTCATTTCATCACTCACAGGTGCCTTAGCGATGGTGGCACTTAATGTCATCAACCTTCAACAAGCTGCGCGGTCACTTGATTTAAAGATTGTAACCACTATTGCTGCTGCTCTTGCTCTTGGCGAGGCTATGGCAGTTACAGGAACCGCACAATCGATTGCATCACTGATCTTATCCTTAACAGGCCAATCAAGCCCAAGCCTTATTCTATCTGCCTTCTTCTTAACAGTCGCTGTCATGTCTAATCTGATAAGCACGAAAACTTGTGCTGTTTTGTTTGCGCCCATTGGGATTCAAATCGCCCATACGATTGGTATTGACCCACGTATTTTTGCAATCACCATTATTTTTGCGGCAAATTGTGCCTTTGCGACACCCTTCGCTTATCAAACAAGCTTGCTTGTTATGGGGCCAGGCAGTTATAAATTTAAAGATTTTTTCAAAGTAGGTGCGCCCCTTGTTCTTTTGATATGGGTTGTCTATTCATTATTCATACCTTGGTTCTACGGCCTCTAACAAAACTCTTAGGGATTACATTTTGTCTCGTCATCTTGTGTTTGCCGTTATCACTTTGCTGATAACCTTTCTGATTTATGTCTATCCCTTTATGATTGTAAGCCACCTCATCTTTGGCACTGACATTATAAATAATTGGGCTTTTGGCTTAACTATCTTGTTATCAGCCATCCTCTATTTTTATCTTCGAACACATGCCACCTCACCATTGCTTGCAGGCATAACGCATTATGGTATGGGCTTTGGCTTTATCGGCTTTATGATATTCCACCTTGCATGGCTCATAGCGATAATCTTGCCAGAGAATGCGATGAATATTGGCATAGCGTCGCTTGTTCTATTCACGCTATTAGGGGCAAAAAGCCTTTATAACGGTCGCAATATAACAATCGAATCTTTATCAATCGCAAGTGATAAAATCGCCAATAAAACCAATATCATCTTTATCAGCGATGTGCATCTCGGCTCTAATAAGGACACGCATCTGAGAAAAATCTGCGAGACATGCGCAAACCTTCATTATGACTATCTGTTAATTGGCGGGGATTTATTTGACTCAAGTGCCTTCCAGCCAAATGATTTAGCACCCTTAAAAGATATCACCAAGCCTATTTATTTTGTGACAGGCAATCACGAATATTATGTGAAAAACCATGACAGCAAATTATCACAGCTAAGTGACTATAACATCCAAACGCTTGATAATCAGACAACAGATATAAATGGCCTCAATCTAATTGGGATAAGTGATAATTTATCTGTAAAGCAACAAGCTGAAACAGCGCGCCATCTTTGCCGCAAGGATAAGTTTAATTTGATTATGGTGCATCAGCCGGGCATATGGCCTATCGCGCCAGATAATGCTGATTTGATCCTATCTGGGCACACACATAATGGTCAGATTTTCCCCTTTATTTGGCTTGTTCGACTACAATTCAAAGCCGTTTATGGCTTATATGAAAATCTAGCATCAAAAATTTATGTATCATCTGGTGCCGGCACATGGGGGCCAGCTATGCGGTTAGGCACCAAAAATGAAATTGTGCATATCTCCTTATCTCCTAGCAAATAGAGCGAGCTTATTTTCATGCGGTCTCTTTTTCATCTATTCCCTTCTGCGTTGAGCGATGATGAATTACAAATCATCGAGACAGCCGCACAAGCTGTCACAGAACAAGATGGCATTGTGTTTTCAACTGCAGAAAACAGTCAAACATTACGTAGAAGTAAAATTAAATGGCTGAAGGATGAGGCGATTAGACAGCTTTTATGGCGCTATGTTGATGAGGCCAATCAAGCATCATTTGATGTTGATGTGACAAGCAAAGCTGATATGCAATATACCATCTATGACAGCGCCCAATCTGATCATTATGACTGGCATCATGATGTGCATTGGTCTTCTCAAGATGATAGAGACCGCAAATTATCAGTCACCGTCCAACTATCAGACCCACAATCTTATCAAGGTGGTGCATTTGAATTTGATGAAGTGAAAACCACTGCCAATTTCAGTGAAAAGGGCAGTGTTTTGGTCTTTCCGTCTTATCTATCTCATAAGGTTCACGCTGTTACAGCTGGGCAAAGACGCTCTCTTGTTGCATGGTTTTTTGGCCCAAGATGGCGTTAAGATATAGGCCTAATACCATTTGGCATCTGATTCCCATTTGGCAATCGCATCTTGCCATGATGGCACCTCTTCTGCCTCAAAGGTGACAATGGCACCTGTTGCAATTTTTGCAAATTGTCCCATGGCTTTGCGATGCGCTCCTGACAAAACATAATGTTTCATATGTTTGCGACTTTTCCACGCTGTCAGAGTATGTTGCACACCATTATGGCTCTTCGTCTGGCAAAACAGATTACCTTTGGCAGCCTGTGCTTGGCGAAATGCCGGAACAGCCAATAACCAAAATCTAAGATATGATACTAGGCCTTTGGTGCGCAGGCCTGTCACTGAAATAATCATAATATGCCTATTTCAAATCATCTGGAATTGTCAAAAATTGACCCTGATAATCTCCAGCAGCTTGCCATAAAACCTTACCTGACGCACTTAACAAAAAGGCATGCACCTTTGTTATATCTGTAATTTTCATGCGCTTTTTGACTTTATCAGCATCGCCAAAATACGGCATCATCCGCGCCATTCTCTCAGGGCTATCTTCATAAAGATCTCTCATCCCACCTTTAATGAAATATTTGACCATACCATTTACTTTGCCAATTAAGGCTATTTCAACCATTGGCATATCTTGGGGTAAATCAGAAATGGCATCTGCCCACCCATCCAATTGATCTTGCTGGTCTTGATCAAACAACACCACCATCATCGTTGATTTGCCGTTAAAATCTTTCGGGTAAACACGCTCGACTTTATCAAGCGTTTCACCTTCCATCTTAGGAATAGAGGCAGCATTGGCGCCAACAGACATCACGAGCAATGATGCCATAAAACATAACTTTATAATTGATAATGCAAAATATCTCATAACGCAGATCCCAAAATTCTTATCATTGTTTATTTTTACTTCAATTCTGATTTATCGGATTGCTTGTGTTTATGAGAATTCAATCTAACTATTATGAATAAGCAGAAATAATCAAAAGAGCGCCTATCCATGACATACAAACTTGCCACAGCTGTCACCGTTGCATTTTTTGTTATCTCGCCAGCCTCTGCCCAAGAATTGGGAGATGGCACATATGACTGCAAAGGAGGATTAACAACCGCCATTAAATCACTTGATAGGCAATGGACACCTATCGGGCATGAGACAAATGATTATAAGGTCAAAATCAAAAACAACAGCACGATGGCAGTTATAGATGGCATGGAATATGAATGCCAAACCAGCTTCTTTGAATTTCTAGGCTGTACAACAGGCTTTTATCATTTTGGCATGAATATCAATACAGGCCGCTTTACCTTTGATCAAAGCTATGGATTTATCAGAGGCGAGACCCCCGGTGGCAGCGCTGAAATCATCACAACCACACTTGGTTTTTGCACGCCAAGCGCAGAGGTCAAATGATGACGGTAAGACCTGACTATAGCTCTGATATACATCATATCATCGAACTTGCTTGGCGAGATGAGGTGAGTTTTGATGATATTAAATCGCAAACAGGGCTTGCTGAAAAGCAAGTCATTGCCATCATGCGCGGCCATATGAAACCATCATCTTTTCGCATGTGGCGAAAACGTGTTTCTGGTCGCAAAACAAAACATCAAAAATCACTATCGAAATGGAATGGATAACGCCAATTACTTTTGGTCTGATGGATGTGCTGGCAAGGCTCTTGAGATGATAATCCCTGCGGCTGCGATAAATATAAAGCCAATGATACTTGTTGCCGCTAGGCTCTTTCCAAAGAGCAAATAAGTCCATAACGCAGCAAAGATAAGCAAGCTATATTCGAAAACTGCCAAATAGCTTGTTTCTGCGACCTGATAGGCTCTTGATAAAAATGCAATTGCAACCACCGATAAAACAGCTTGAACAGCCATCCATACCCATGTCATACCATCCATCCATTGCCAGCCTCTAAAGAAGAAGGGCGATATTTCATATATGTCGCGCGGCACTGGTGAGATATCAAGGATGGTCGTTGCAATCGCGCCTGTTACACCAATCACAACCAAGAACATTGTCACAATCGCTAAAGGTGGCTCATCTGCACACCAGCGTCTTGTTGTCATTGATGCTAACGCATAGAGCGCACCTGCCGCTACCGGCATCGCTTGCAGGATATGAAAGCCAGCTTGGTCAGGCCGCAAGACAAAAAACACACCAATAGTGCCAATTGCAACGGCGCTTATGCGTTTAATACCAATGGGCTCGCGATATATCACAGCAGTAAAGATCAAAACAAAAATAGGGGAAGTAAATAACCCTGCCGCCGCTTCAGCAACAGACATGATAGGCAAAGAGCCAAAATATAAGAACATACTTGCCGTTTGCAATAATGTGCGTCCCATAACAGGACGCCAATTCACAGGCATAAAAGAGGCGCCTGTCAGGAGCGCAAAAGGCACTATCAGTAGCATAGAAGAAAAGCCACGTGCGGCATGAAACTGCCCAAGACCCATATGTGGCTCAAGATAATAAAATAAATTATCAGAAAGCCCCAAGATGGCCATGGCGGCAACAATCAAAAGACCGCCAAACAACTCAGGTGATATGCGTGACATCCCAAACATCCCAATCGCTACAAATCTAACAACTAGCCTTAAACTAGCTTCATTACGATTGACAAGTGAATTATATCACCAGCGTTATATTTTAAGATTGCGTGCCACCACCAGCAGGTGCTGAGACAGATAATGTCATCCAACTGCCAGCTTCTGGACCTGACGTTGTACGGCCGACCACCCACAGATACACATAAGATTGGCTATCTTGTCCTGTCACCTGCACTTGCATTTGCACATAATCTTCTGATTGTGCGAGAC
>WTHW01000046.1 GCA_011526395.1 Alphaproteobacteria bacterium | reverse complement strand
TATCATGAATGGCATGGATGATCTTGATTTCTCAGGCGGGACAGCCAGCATTATCAATAATGGCAATTTGGCTATTAGAGATGGTGGGTTTACCGCCCTTCTCGCGCCGCATATCGTCAATAATGGCGTGATCACAGCTCGTCTTGGTCAGGTCTCTTTGGCCTCCTCTCACTCTGTGTCTGTTGACTTTTATGGCGATGGCCTGCTGAGCTTTGCCGCTGATAGTGCCTTGCAGACAAGGCTTGCCAATGCAGATGATGCTTTGATTGACCAGCAAGGTCAGATTATTGCTGATGGGGGCATTGTTACTATGACCACCAAAGCAGCATCTGATATCATCAACAGCGCGGTGAATATGGGCGGGCTGGTCAGAGCGCAAGCTGCCTACGCACAAAATGGACGCATCATTTTATCAGCTGAGGGCGCTGTGAGCATTGCAGACGGCGCCACTTTTGATGCTTCCAATGGTGGTGATATCGAAATCACAGCCACCTCATTATCGCAAGGCGGCTTGCTTGACACATCGAGCACACAACAAGCAGGTGATGTTGACATTACAGTCTCAGGTCAATTGTCTCTTGCAGGCCAAATCGATGCATCGTCATCTGGCGCGGCAGGCGGTGATGTTACAATCACAGCCAATCAAATCATCGAAAACCAAACAAATGTGATAGATGCCTCTGGGGATAGCCAAGGCGGCGTTATCTCTGTTGAAGCACAAACAGGCTTTATCAGCTCTGGTCGTTATGACGCCTCTTCAGCCAATGGCAGGGGTGGGCAAGTAGATCTCACAGCAACTGATTTGCGGCTTCTCGGCGCACAAATAGATGCGAATGGCGAACAGCAAGGCGGCATTGTACGTCTTGGTGGCGCCTTCCAAGGCGGAAAAACGCCCGACATCACGCAAGATTACTATGATAGCTTTGTTGGACGGTGGGCAAATTTACCAGCCATAGAAAATGCAGGCCGCACCTTTGTGAATGACAGCACCAACATTATTGTTTCCTCTTCTGAAGGAACAGGCGGCACAGCGATTATTTGGTCTGATGACCAAACCACCTTTCTCGGCTCAATCAATGCATCTGGCACATCAGGCGGGTCTGTCGAATTATCATCAGCTGCCACATTACGATATGCCAATCTCACAGGCGTGACTGTTCAAGATGGCTATTTATTATTGGATCCGAAAAACATCACCATAGGCTCAAGCACTGAATTACAAAGCTGGACCTATCAAGGCATTATTGGGCAATGGTATTCACAAGATACAGATCCAGGCACATTGGCGGCAAATGATGCGTTTGGTGCATCGATTGCGCTATCTGATAATGGCCGCCTTCTTGCCATTGGTGCCCCAGAAGATGATGATGCCACAAATAGCAGCACCAATACAGGGGCTGTCTATCTCTACACCTTTACAGATGATGATTTTGGCGGTGCCTCTTTATCTGGCATCATAGGTGATGGCTATACTGGGACAGGCAATACCAATATCTCACTAGATGATAATGATGAATTTGGCTCGTCTCTTGCACTTAGTGGCAATGGTAAAAATATGGCTGTTGGCGCTGTAAATGATGATGGCAATGCAAACAGCCTTTCAAATTCTGGCGCTGTACATTTATTCACTTTCTCAGATTCAAGCTTTGGCGACGGCTCTCATAGCGGCACTGTGGGGAGTGGTTACAGCTTATTGAATATCAGCAATGCCGAAGCAAATGATAAGATAGGCTCTTCTGTGGCCTTTAATGACGGCGCTTTGATGCTGGCCGTCGGCGCCGAAGAAGATGATGGCGATGGCAATTCAGCGACCAATTCAGGCGCTGTCTATTTGATTTCTTTCTCTGATACAGCCTATAGCGGGGCCACTGTTGAGGGCACTGCTGGTTTTGGCTATAAAAATGGCAATAACCTCGACTTATCAAGCGATATCAGAGCAGGCGATGCCTTTGGCTCAGCTGTGTCTTTCACTGATGCTGGCTTTCACCTTGCTGTTGGCGCCAAATATGATGACGGCAGTGGCAATACAGACACAAACACAGGCGCCGTTCACATTCTTGAATTTGAAAATACAGGCTATAAGAACCCTGTGATCTTAACCACCATTGGCAATGGCTATGCGGGCTCAAACCAACATAGCATCACTCTTGAGGATAATGATAACTTTGGCGCCGCGCTTGCCTTCAATGATGATGGTACGGGACTCGCGGTGGGCGCCCCTCTTGATGATGGCGACAGTAATTCAGCCTCTGCCTCTGGCGCTGTGTATCTGTTGCGATTTACTGACACTGATTTTGGGACCATGACCCAAGCAGGCACCATTGGTCTGGGCTATAAAAGCAGCGGCGATCTAAGCATCTCTGATTTGCAAGCCAATGACCAATTTGGTGCGGCCGTAGCGCTTGATGACGGCAACAGGTTGGTCGTTGGCGCCCCTGACGGTGATGGTGAGAATAATGATCTGACAGATTCAGGGATGGTGAAGCTTATCACATTCACAAATGACAGCTTCAGCGGCGCGGCTCTAAGCTCAACCATCATTGATAGTGCTTTTGTCAACAACCTTCCAAATAACAACCTTGCCAGTGCCGATGAGCTCTTTGGTACCGCTGTTGCCTTAAATGGGAGTGGCAACCGCCTTGCCGTCGGTGCCATCTATGATACAGGCCAGCCAAGCAGCTCAAGCAAATATGGTGCTGTCCATCTTTATAGCTTCACTGATAATAATTATTCTGGCGCCGTGCTGGAAGCCACTATTGGTAAAGGCTATACAGGTGGCAAGAATGTGAATTTTAACGCCACATCCGGTGACTTATTCACACATGGCATTTCGTTAAATTCAGCTGGTGACCGTTTGGCCATTGGTGAGACAGGCTATAACAGCAATCGCGGTGCAGTTTATCTTTACAGCTTTACGGATACGAGCTTCACAGGCGGCTCATTGACAGCAACCATAGCGCCTGGCGCAACAAACGCCAATGATATCAATATGACGCTTGATACTGCTGATTATTTTGGTGCTTCCGTTGCCTTAAGTGGTGATGGTCGTAACCTCGCTGTCGGCGCGATTTATGCAGATGGTGCTGGAAACTCTCATAGTGCTACTGGCGAAGTCCACCTCTTTCGCTTTAATGATACCAATTTCACAGGTGGCCAATTAATGGCAACGATTGGTGATGGTCTCACCTCTGGGCAAGATATTGACATCGACCTTGCATCGAACGACAAATTCGGACGCGCTGTATCTCTTGATTATGATGGTAACCGTTTGGCGGTGGGCGCGTCTGAAGATGTGGGCCCAGATGCAAAAAGCGATGCGGGAGCTGTTTATCTATTCTCTTTTGACGATCTCTCCTTTACCAATGGCGCTTTAACAGCAACCGTTGGTGATGGCTACACAGGCAATAAAAACGTCAATGTTGCCAATCTGGGAAGTGATGACCAATTTGGTGTAAGTGTGTCCTTAAACGCCATTGGTGACAGACTGGCTGTTGGCGCTTTTAATGATGATGGCAGCAGTGGTAGCACGGCCAATGCGGGGGCAGCCTACCTTCTCTCATTTAGCGATGATGATTTCAGTACAGGCACCGTCAGGCATATTTTTGGTAGCGGATACAACACAGGCAACAATGTTGATATCGCCACACTCGAAGCCAATGACCGCTTCGGCATGTCAGTGGCTTTGAATGACGCTGGTGATAGATTAGCCATAGGCGCTCATATGGATGATGGCCGTTTCAATACCATTAACAATGGAGGTGGCGTTTATT
>WTHW01000185.1 GCA_011526395.1 Alphaproteobacteria bacterium | reverse complement strand
ATGATGTAGCGCGTAGCTTTGGTCTTGAAATTGGGATGTCCTTATCTGATGCGAGAGCCTTATGCGCCTTATGCCGCTTTTATGAGGTTAATGAAGAAGCAGATGCAAAATGGTTGGCGCGTCTAGCGCGTTGGTGTTGGCGTTACAGCCCTGTTGTCGGCATTGATCCTGACAGGCATGGTTTATGGATTGATTCAACAGGCGCAGATCATCTCTGGGGCGGCGAGCAAGAGATGGCCAATGATATAATCTCTCATTTTGAAACCTATGATATGCCAGCACATATTGTCATAGCTTCATCTTATGGTGGGGCTCTTGGGGTGGCTATCACATGCTTGCCGCCTCAACCATTGATTATTCAAGAGGCGGATTTAAAACACACGTTACAAGCATTGCCTGTATCAGCGCTTCGCCTAAGCCAAGAGCAGACTCATGAATTGGCGCAAATCGGTCTTTTAACAATTGATGATTTATCACAGTTGAAACGAGGTATGATTGCGATGCGCTTTGGTGAAGATATTATCAGGCGCCGTGATCAAGCTTTTGGTGATGTGCCAGAGCGACCGCATCCTCTGCCTGCTTTGCAACCTGTTATGGTTCAACAACATTATCATGAGCCTATTGGCGGTTTGGCATCATTAGATCAGATGGTGTCTGACTTGTTGCGCAGTCTAGCAGAGATGTTATCTGACATGATGCTGGGATGCCGTATGGTTGAAATTGGATGGCAGACCTTAGATGGGCATACAGGTACAATTAAGCATCATCTTTCACGCCCTAGCCGTGAGGCGCAACTGTTCCAACGCTTATTCAAAGAGGCAGGCGCAACAATTGATGCAGGATTTGGCATTGAATATAGCTGGGTAAAAGCAGCAGGTCTCAGCGCACAGATGCCACAAGCCATGATATTTGACGATACAGGGCGGCTTTATCAAGATGAAGGTGATAAATTAAGTCAGTTGGTAGATCATCTCGCGGCGCGTCTGGGGGCTGAACATGTGCAAAGGTTGAATTTAGCAGAAAATTGGATTCCTGAATTATCACAAAGCTTTATCACAGCACAAAAAGATGTGCAGGCACATGCTGATGGTCATGAGGCAGCAACAGGCTTATTGATAGATCAAACCCTCATTGATGAAGCAGCATATGAATCAGCTACAGACTCGCCTCGTCCTATGCGCTTATTTTCGCCAGCTGAACCTGTGCAAGCGATTGCGTTATTGCCAGATCACCCTCCTAGTCAGTTGCGATGGCGCAAGCAAAATTGGCGTATAAGGCGAGCCACAGGCCCTGAACGTATCGGGCCAAGATGGTGGCAAGCGCGTAAGGCTGATGATGTGGTCAGCCGTGATTATTATCGCTTAGAGACAGAAACAGGCCATCGATTATGGGTCTATCGCTCTGGTCTGCCTGAACGTGGTGAGCCTATTTCATGGCACCTGCATGGTGTATTTGCATAAGAATAGTCTATCATGCTTGAGCCTTGTATCTTAGGCGCTGTCACAAATTTTAGTTTTTTACGTGGCGCCTCTCATCCCCAAGAAATGATTAGCACAGCCGCTGCGATGGGGTGGCGCGCTATTGGCTTGTCAGATTATGGCACAATGGCAGGGATGGTGCGTGCCCATATGGCAGCCAAGGAAGCAAATATGACTTTGCTTGTAGGCGTATGTATCACCTTGCAAGATGACAAGGCTAAGGCACTGACAACAAATCAGCCTAGAACTTTGCCAGAGGTCATTCTCTATGCTCGAAATCGCCAAGGTTATGGCGTGATATGTCAGCTTTTAAGCCATTTGAATATGAGCTATGAGCGCCCAAAAGGAGAGGGCGCAAGCCAAGCGGCACAAGCACATTTTGCAGATTTAGCGCGTCTTACAGATGATGTGGTAACCATTATTAAACCTCCTGAGATGCCGCATAAACAGACAAAAATACATTATCAAAAATTAGCAGCTCTGATTTCAGGGCCGTTATATGCAGGGGGTTATTTATTGCGTGATGGCCGTGATGAAGAACGCCTTGCGAAGATGGCTGCATTAGCCGATGAAATTCAACGCCCTTTTGTGGCGCTTTCACAAGCTTTATATCATCAATCAGACAGGCGGCCATTGGCAGATGTTTTATCCTGCCTGCGTCATAAAACAACCTTAGCAAAAGCAGGTCATATATTAGCCCGTAATGCTGAACAGGTGTTGCGTACGCCGCAAGAAATGGCACGGTTATGGACAGGCTATGAATCAGCGTTACAGGTAGCAGCAGAGATTAAAAATCTCTGCCAATTCGCTTTATCTGAATTGTCATATGAATATCCAGATGAGATTTTATCAAAAGGCCGCAGCGCAATAGATGAACTTGATTATCAGACATGGCGCGGCGCAGATGAACGTTATCCTGATGGGGTGCCTGATATTGTGCAAGGCTATTTGCGCAAAGAATTAATGCTGGTTCGTAAATTACATTATGCCCCTTTTTTTCTGACAGTCTTTGATATTGTTCGCTATGCCAGAAGCCGTGATATTTTATGCCAAGGCAGAGGGTCAGCAGCAAATTCTGCGATTTGCTATTGTCTTGGTATTACCTCTGTTGACCCTGCACGATCAGAACCCTTATTTGAACGATTTGTGAGTGAAGCTCGTAATGAGCCACCTGATATTGATGTGGATTTCGAGCATGAAAGACGTGAAGAGGTCATTCAATATATTTACTTCAAATATGGACGACATCGCGCAGGTCTCGCGGCAGCTGTTATTACATATCGAGGCCGTAGCGCCTTGCGCGAAGTGGCCAAAGTCTTTGGGTTAAGCCGTGATGCACAAGCCGCGTTATCAGGCGAAATCTGGGGCAGAGGTCATCCTGAATTTGATGAAAAAATCATCACTGAGGCAGGGCTTGACCCGCATGATCCACAAGTGCGTTTAGTGATAAAGCTGGCACGCCAAATGAAAGGCTTTCCGCGTCATTTATCACAGCATGTTGGTGGCTTTGTAATTGCCAAAGACAGGTTGGATAGTCTGTGTATCATTCGCCCTGCGGCGATGGCAGAACGTTCAATTATCGAATGGGATAAGGATGATTTAGAAGCACTTGGTTTGTTAAAAGTCGATGTGCTGGCCTTAGGCATGTTATCTTGTATCAGACGTGCCTTTGATTTAATGCGCTATTATTATCAGCGCCCATTAACATTGGCATCTGTGCCACCTGAAGATGTGACTACCTATGATATGCTATGTCGTGGTGAATCTGTTGGTGTCTTTCAAGTTGAATCGCGGGCGCAAATGGCCATGCTGCCACGTCTGCAGCCGCGTTGTTTTCATGATTTGGTGGTTCAAGTGGCCATTGTCAGGCCAGGGCCTATTCAAGGTGATATGGTGCATCCTTATTTGCGTCGCCGTGCGGGGCTTGAAAAAGTGGTATATCCATCACAAGAATTACGTCATGTCCTAGAACGCACCCTTGGTGTGCCTCTGTTTCAAGAGCAAGCGATGAAAATTGCTATTGTAGGGGCAGGTTTCACTGGGGCAGAAGCTGATCAGTTGCGCCGTGCTATGGCCACATTCAAAAAATCAGGGCTTATACATGAATTTCACGAGCGCATGGTTAAAGGTATGATGGCGCGTGGCTATGATGCTGAATTCGCGACAAGATGTTTTAAACAAATTGAAGGCTTTGGCACTTACGGGTTTCCTGAATCTCATGCGGCAAGCTTTGCTTTGCTTGTTTATGTGTCAGCGTGGATTAAATGTCATTATCCAGATGTGTTTATTTGTGCATTGCTGAATGCACAGCCTATGGTGTTTTATGCCCCTGCTCAACTTGTCGTAGAGGCGA
>WTHW01000115.1:6108-12880 GCA_011526395.1 Alphaproteobacteria bacterium | reverse complement strand
GACGTAAATTATCTTCCTATTTGTTTTCTTAAAATCCAGCACTATATCACTCATCATACCATCAGTGTTTCTATGTCATGATATGATTTAAGTAGGATGATAAAAAATGAGTCGCGGACCTTTTGAGCCATTATTTGATGAATTGCCTCACTCGATTGCACTTTTTCCCTTATCAGGTGCTTTATTGTTGCCAGGTGGTCGCTTACCGCTAAATATTTTTGAGCCGCGCTATCTTGCGATGGTGCAAGATGCGATGGCAACACCTCATCGTCTGATTGGCATGATTCAACCAAAGGGCAATGATGGCTATTATGAAATTGGCTGTGCTGGCCGCATTGCAGAATATTCAGAATCTGATGATGGTCGCCTGCTTATCAGCCTCGCTGGCGTCTCGCGCTTTACTTGTCATAGCACAACTCTTCAAGAGGCAGGCTACCTTACCGGTGATGTTGATTTCTCGCAATTCCGCCAAGATCTGATCCCAGATAACAAAGTGGTTGATCGTGATAAATTGATCGCCATTTTGAAACGCTATTTTGATGTAAAGGGCTTTTCAGCAGATTGGTCACATATTGAAGAATGCGAAGATGAGCGTCTGGTGACAACCCTATCTATGATTTGCCCTTTTGGCAGCACAGAAAAACAAGCCCTTCTGGAAGCCCCTGATCTTGTCCAGCGTGCGCAGTTACTCATCGCTATGCTAGAGATGTCAGTTCTCAGCCAATCTCATGATGATGATGATAGCGATGTTTCAACGCCAAATCGCGCGCATTAGCGATAATGCTTTTTGAAACGATGTAAAAACAAGGCATAATAGAGATATGTCAGTTGAAACTAGCGCACCGTCTCGCCACCTATTGGCCCATTTAGTATGCCCTGTCACAAAGGGGCCACTAACCTATGATGCCCCCAACCAGCGCTTGATAAGCGCGCAAATCAAAAAGGCATTTCCCATAAGATATGGTGTGCCGATTTTGCTAGTTGAAGAAGCTGTGCCGATTGACCATAATGATGGCTCACCTCCGGCACAGGATTAATCACGAATGTCATCTTCTTTTTCACCACCTGCTGTGACTTCTTTGCGTCTGTCATCTGATAAACAACAGCTCACCATCTCATTCAAAGATGGGTTCGAAGCGGTTTTGCCAGCTGAATTATTGCGTGTGGAATCACCGTCTGCCGAGGTGCAAGGTCATGGACCAGATCAAAAACAGCTTGTCCGCGATAAACAGCATGTGAAAATCACAGCGATTGAGCCTGTTGGCCATTATGCTGTGCGCCTCATCTTTGATGATGGTCATGATACAGGGCTTTATTCATGGGCGTTATTTTATGAATATGGCAAAAATAAACAATCCATGATGGATGCCTATCGCGCGGCAATCTCATAATTCACATAATTTATGATAATTTACCCTTGAATAACGGGGCTGATGACAAGGTGCCACCCATTGCAATCTTGCGGAATGTTGATTTCAGCGGTGTTTTATCAAGCACGGCCATACCAAATGCCATCATCTGCGACAGCGGGCCTTTTGGCCGGCTAATCAGTTTATTTAACTCTGATGTAAAATGACTAATTGCAAATATTTCAGCTTTTCTGCGCGCCTGATAGCTTGTCATAATGCTGGCATGTGATGGCATCAGCCCTTGGCGTCTTGCATTCTGCAAAATATCCAGCAATATCGCCGCATCTGCGAGGGCCAGATTATATCCCATCCCAGCAAGCGGATGAATGGCATGGGCGGCATCACCTGCCAATATAACGCGCCCTTTATATAATTTGGCATTAAATTGGGGATGAAGCGGGAAGGATGATAAGGCGCCTTGCGGTACCAAGCGTCCTAACTCATGACCAAATGCTTCTGTGATAGCATCACTGCATGTTTGCGCATCAGCCTGCATCAATTTATCTGCCATCTCATGGCTTGTTGACCACACCAGCGAGACCATCTTGCCAGCCATTGGCATCAACGCAATCGGGCCTGTTGGCAAGAACCGCTGATAGGCGGCGCCATCATGTGGCAATTCACATGTTAAATCAGCGATAATGGCTGTTTGATTTGTTGTCTCAATGCGCGGGCTAAGGCCAATAAAGTCACGCATGGGGCTTTTGGCACCATCACATGCCACGATTAAATCAGCTATCAGATGCGCACCAGAAGATGTCTCAATATGCCCGCCATTCCCATCTTCCTGATAAGAGATAACATGGTCATCAATCACAGTGATTTTCTGCGTATCAGGCAAGTCATCTAGCGCTTTATCAAGTGCTACAGACAAATCATAATTTTCAACAACATAGGCCATTGGTATCAGGCTATCATCACCGCCTTTTGGGCTTTGCCACTGAAGTAACCAATCTGATTGCCTTGTTTTTTCTGCGCCTATCGCAACTGCAATTTTCGTGATGGCTGTCATATCACCTTGCAAATAAGGAGATACACCAAGAGCCTCTAGCATATTCGCACCTGCATGATGAATGGTTGTGGTGCGCCTATCAGCTCTTTTTTTGGCCTTTGGCAAAGGGGCGATCATCGTGATATCAAAGCCACTATGCGCTAATGTCAGAGCGAGCATTTTACCTGAAAGCCCGCCCCCTATAACCGCAATATTTCCCTTTAAATTTGGCATTATCATATCACTTCAAAAAAATTGACAGCTAGTGGCTATCACTAAAATGGGTTGTGATCACATGACTGACAAGCCTATCAAGGCAGCTTGCAGGATCACTTAAATAAGATGCCATACCAGCCGCCTCGCCAGCACTGACATCGCTTTGTCTGTCACCTATCATGACGCTATTTTCAAGATCAATATCCCATTTTTCTGCCAATGCATAAAACATGCCTGCTTGCGGCTTGCGGCACTCACACGCCCTCATATCTGGCGTTACTGCTTTTGGATGATGCGGGCAAAAGGCGATATCTGTTATCTCGCCGCCTGCTAACAGCGCTTGTTCTTTTAGATGGCTGTGAAATAGTTCCATATCATCTTGGGTGAAAAATTCCCGCCCGATGCCACCTTGGTTTGTGACGATAAACACGAGGATATTGTGATCTTTCAGGCGCTTTAAGGCTTCTGGCGCGCCTTCCAGCCATTTGAAATCCGCTACCAGATGGCAATAACCTTCATCATGGGTCAATGTGTTATCTCTATCGAAAAACACTGCCTTCATTTTCATGACCTCTTTCTTGTGATGAATGCCTGCTGACCACTCAATTTATCAATTAAGGCGATTTTGGCTTTTCTCGCCACAACATGGTCTCATTATATTGCGAAATCATTTCTTTTTCGATAGATTCTTTCGAAGTGATTACCACATGATAACGCCCGTCCTGTAAAGAGCACTTTATGCTGAATCCCGACTTTGCCATTTTTGATGATAATATGTTTGTTCAGTTGCGTGCTACGTTACGTGATATCACACCGCCAGATGGGCTGGACGAGTTAAATCTCACCATTGGCGAGCCGCAATTACCTGCCCCTGCTATGCTGTCAGATATCATCGCTACCCACAGTGACAAATGGCACAGCTACCCCAAGGCAGATGGCGATGCCCCCTTTCGGGCAGATGTAAAACATTATATCGGCACACGCTTTGGTGATAAGGCGTCTCAGCTGATTGATTGTGATAACCATATTGTGCCAGTTGTCGGCACCAGAGAGCCTTTGCATATGCTTGGCCAGATGGTGCGCGGCGCAAAACCAAATAGCGCGGCTCTTATCCCCAACCCATTTTATCATGCATGGCGCGCTGGTGCGCTTGGTGCGGGCGGCGATATTGTGATGCTCAATGCCACAGCGCGGACAGGCTATTTGCCTGATTTAGAGACGCTTGATGATGCCTTGCTTGATAGAACCACAATTTTCTATATTTGCTCGCCATCAAATCCACATGGCGCTTATGCCTCAGCTGAATATCTCACCCGGTTATTGAAATTAGCACGAAAGCATAATTTCCTCCTCTTATCTGATGAATGCTATAGTGATGTATGGCGCGGCGCGCCACCTGTTGGCGCATTGGAAGTCGCAGCGGCGCTTGGTGATGGGCTATCTCATTTGATTGTTTTAAACTCCTTATCCAAACGCTCAAATGCCGCTGGCCTGCGCGCTGGTTTCTTGGCGGGGGATGCAGATGTAATCGCGCTCTATAAAAAGTTGGTGGCTAATGGTGCCGCGCTTTTGCCAACACCGTTATTGCGTGCGGCAGGTGCCTTATATCGCGACGAAGATCATGCCACCACCATCAGACAGCATTATCAGGCATCATTCGCCATTGCGAAACAATATCTGCCAACGCTTGGTGACAGCATTGATATTGGCGGCGGGTTTTTCTTGTGGCTGGCTGTTGATGATGATGTCGCCTTTGCAAAACGCGCTTACCAAGAACAAGGTTTGAGGATTATGCCAGGGCGTTTTATGGCTGTGACAACTGATGATGGTAATCCCGGCGCTGGATATGTGCGTGTGGCGCTTGTGCATCCTCATGATACAATTCACGAGGCGATGAGGCGTCTTGCCATCCTTTATAATAATGAAAGTGCAAAGGCATCATGAGCGGCGATAGCGACAAAAAATCAGTTATCTCTGGCGCGGTACAACGCTTTCTAGCCCGCCGCCTCTCAGAATTATGTGGCCTTTTGTTGCTTGCTATGTCTGGCGGCCTATTTGCTGCTTATATATCAGCCTCATCGACAGATCCGTCTCTTAATGTTGCCTCTGATGGGACGTTCCAAAATTGGCTTGGCTCCTATGGTGCCACTTTATCAGATCTCAGCTTTGCCATCTTTGGCCTAACAGCCTTTTTCATCCCCGTTGCTTTTGCAAGTTGGGGCTATCGCTATCTTGTCCATGTTGGTTTGCCCTCATGGTATTGGCGCATGCCGTTGATGTTTTTCGCTGTTGCGATTGTCAATGCCGCCTTTTTATCGGGCGCGCTTTATTTTGATTTAAAATTTGATGGCATTATGGGTGATTTGCTGGTGAACAAGGCGGCCTTGCCTCTTGTTAATCTGTTCACATTGCCAGACTTTTTATCTGCTCATGCCATCGTCGCTATCTCGACCGCTTTGATTGGCTTATGGTTTTATGTTTGGACAGCTGGCCTGATACATCGCAATTGGGGCGTCGCGCGCCTCCTTCTTGGCATCCTATTTGCCCCTATCACATGGCCCTTGCGCAAGCTATTTCGTCGTCGTCCCAAAGACCCAGAGCTAGACGCTGAAAAAACAGCCACTCGTGATGATAAAAAAGCAGAAAAAGCAGCCTTAAAAGAAGCCAAAAAACAAGAAGCCCTCGCCAGAAAAGAGGCGAAAAAAGAGGCAAAGAAGAAAGCCAAACAGACAGCCAAAGCAAGCAAATCTGCGCGCAAAGAGCCTGTCTTGGTCGCTGGTGCTGATACCCAAGCAGAGCCAATCGCAAGCAAGCCATCCAAAACGCGCGGCGCGAAAAAAGCAGCTTCAACGCAAGAAACATTTGATTTTGAAACCCAATCAGGCTTCCAATTACCACATCACAATCTGCTAAAGCCGCCATCAAAAGCCTCTGAAGGGCCAGGTGATGATACCTTGCAAGAGAATGCGCGCGCTCTTGAAAATGTGCTTGGCGATTTTGGTGTGAATGGCGAAATTAAAGATGTTGCCTATGGTCCTGTTGTCACACGTTACGGGTTAAACCCTGCCGCTGGTACAAAATCACAGCGCGTGATTGCCCTTGCAGATGATATTGCACGTTCCATGTCTGCTTTATCAGTGCGTGTAGCTGTTGTGCCTGGCCAAAATGTTATCGGCATCGAGATGCCAAATGATTTGCGCGAGACTGTGATGTTGCGCGATATCCTTGACCATGAAGCATGGCTAGAAAATGGTGATAGCTTGCCTATCTGTTTGGGTAAAGATATCGCCGGCGCGCCAGTGGTCACAGATCTTGCTAAAATGCCACATTTGCTTGTCGCTGGTACCACTGGTTCAGGTAAATCAGTTGGCATTAATGCCATGATCCTATCTCTATTATATCGCCATACACCAGAGACATGCCGCCTTATCATGATTGATCCAAAGATGCTGGAATTATCAGTCTATGATGGCATCCCGCATTTATTATCACCTGTGGTCACAGACCCGGCAAAGGCGGTAACATCTTTGAAATGGGCTGTGCGCGAGATGGAAAATCGCTATTTCAACATGTCCAAATTGGGTGTGCGCAATATCACAGGCTATAACCAAAGACTGGCAGAAGCCCGCAAATCAGGTGAGGTATTAACAAGGCGCGTTCAAACAGGCTTTGATGCTGAAACAGGCAAGCCTACTTACGAAGAACAAGCGCTTGATTTAACCCCGCTTCCATTCATCGTTGTCATCATTGACGAGGTAGCAGATTTGATGCTGGTCGCTGGTAAAGATATCGAAGCCGCTGTCCAACGTCTTGCGCAAATGGCACGTGCGGCTGGCATCCATGTCATTATGGCAACACAGCGCCCATCTGTTGATGTCATCACAGGTACAATTAAAGCGAATTTCCCGACACGTATTTCCTTCCAAGTCACCTCAAAAATTGATAGCCGCACTATCTTAGGTGAACAAGGCGCTGAACAATTATTGGGTCGCGGTGATATGCTATTCATGGAAGGTGGCGGGCGTATCAAACGTGTTCATGGTCCTTTCATGGAAGATCAAGAAGTTGAAAAGGTGGCTGACTTCCTGCGCAAACAAGGTGAGCCTGAATATGATGACCGCGTCACAGCAGAACCAGATGAAGAAGGCGCACAAGA
>WTHW01000115.1:0-6008 GCA_011526395.1 Alphaproteobacteria bacterium | reverse complement strand
GGTGCTTTGCTTGTGATGTTCTGCGTCTTGGGATTGGCGCCAGCTTATGCACAAACTGCAACCTCACAAGAGATTATTACAAAGGCTGAAAGATGGTTTGAAAAAATCACTACCTTGCGCGCTGATTTCACGCAAATCTCTAGTGATGGTAATGTCGCAACAGGCACCTTATATATGCGCCGCCCCTCACAGATGAGGTTGCAATATGATGGTGATGCTAAATTGGCGCTCATCGTATCTCAAAGCTGGCTTCATGTTGATGAAGGAAAAGACAAGCGTGTAAACAGCTATCCGATTGGCTCAACACCTTTCGCGCCTATGCTAAAAGAAGATATCCAGCTTCGGTCTAAAAAATTTAAAACCACCACCAAATTGGAAAAAGGTGTGGCATCCATCACACTCATCCAAGAGACAGGCGAAGCCGCAGGGAGCCTGACCCTAGAATTTAGTGAAACCCCCTTTATGCTACGTCGCTGGATTATCGAAGATGCTGTTGGGGTGACAACAAAAGTCACATTGCAAAACCCACAATTTGGCGAAAGCTTTAGCAATTTTCTATTCACCCTGCCACCTTATGCATCACCTCAAAGTGATGATAATTAACCCCCTTTTCGCAAGATAAGAAGATATCACATGAAAATAACAAGCTGGAATATTAACTCAGTCCGTCTGCGCCTTCCTTTATTGGAACAGGTTATTCGCAAAGTTGATTGTGATGTGATCTGTCTTCAGGAAACAAAATGCCAAGATACAGATTATCCAGAACAAGCGATTGCTGATCTTGGCTATGGTTATCAAGCCTATCGCGGTGAGAAATCCTATAATGGGGTTGCTATCATATCACGCATACCACTTGATGATATCCAATTTGAATATTGGGCAGGTAAAGAAGATTGTCGCCATATCAGCGCTGTTGCAAATGGCGTGCGTATCCATAATTTTTATATTCCAGCCGGCGGTGATGAGCCAAATCGCGAGATTAATCCAAAATTCGGTCACAAGCTTGATTTTGTAGATGAGGTCACAAGTTATTTTGCCAAACAAAAGCCGCAAAAATCAGTGATGGTCGGTGATTTAAATATCGCCCCCCTTGCCGAAGATGTCTGGTCAACAAAACAGCTGAAAAATGTTGTCAGCCACACAGATATTGAGCGTGAAAATCTACTTCAGCTGATTGAAAAAGGCGGCTGGACAGATGCAATGCGCTCTTATTTTGGACCTGATGAGATATTATATAGCTGGTGGTCTTATCGTGCGCGTGATTATCTAGCAAGTAATCGTGGCAGACGTCTTGATCATATCTTCGTCAGTAACGATATAGCGTCTAACGTATCAGGCGCTGAGATTTTCAGCGAGGCACGCGGTTGGGAAAAACCATCAGATCATGTGCCAATATCAATCACGCTAGACTAGCGCCCTGATACCAGACTACGCCCAGTGATTGGGTTTTTTTGAAATCTTTGTTATAACAAGGGCCATGATGATACCCTTTTTAAAAATGCACGGCCTAGGCAATGATTTTATTGTCTTTGATGCCAGAGCCTCTAGCAACTTGCATAATATGGTGCTTGATGGTGAAACCGCGCGCCTTGTGGCTGATAGGCGGCTTGGCATTGGGTGTGACCAAATCATGATTTTGCGCGATAGCCGTGATGGCGGTGATCTCTATCTTGATATGCGTAATCAAGATGGCAGTCATACAGGCGCTTGCGGCAACGGCACACGCTGTGTGGCAAGTCTGATTATGTCTGAGACTGGCAAAAAGGCTGTGACAATCGAAACATCAGCTGGTCATCTTCATGCCTCTGCCAGTGATGATCTCATTGAAGTTGATATGGGTCCTGCCCGCCTCTCATGGGACGAGATACCATTATCTCACCCATCTGATACGCTTGCCATCGACCTCTCACCTCTTGAAGATATCACAGCTGTCGGTGTGAATATGGGCAACCCGCATGCTGTCTTATTTGTTGATGATGCAGATGCGGTGAATGTGGCAGAACGCGGCGCCGCTCTTGAAAGATACGCGCTCTTCCCAGAGGGCGTTAATGTCTCTTTTGCTCATATCATCTCACCTGATAAAATCAGAATGCGCGTTTTCGAACGCGGTGTTGGCATTACCAGCGCCTGCGGCTCAGGTGCTTGCGCCGTTGGTGTGGCGGCACATCGCAAAGGGCTTGCAAGCCGTTCAACTGAAATTGTGCTTGATGGCGGCTCATTATTTATACGCTGGCATGATGATGGCACGCCTGAAGGGCGCGTAATGATGAAAGGGCCTGTCGCAACCAGCTTTGCTGGCACGCTATCAGGCGCGATCGCAACGGCATTTCATGCCGCACAACAGGCTGAACAAACCTCATGAGTGCCAACCGACCACAGATTGAAACCTTTGGATGCCGGCTAAATATTTGGGAATCAGAGGTGATGCGTGACAAGGCAGCAGAAGCTGGCTTGAATGATGCAATTATCTTTAATACCTGCGCTGTCACTTCAGAGGCTGAAAAACAAGCACGCCAATCTATTCGAAAATGGCGCAAAGAGCGCCCTGATGCCAAAATCATCGTCACAGGGTGCGCCGCGCAAATTAACCCCGCCGCATGGTCAGATTTGCCAGAAGTCGATTTTGTGGTCGGCAATCATGACAAGCTTGAAACAGCCAGCTGGCAATCACTTGAACAAGGTATGCTATCGCCTGTTCATGTCAGTGATGTGATGACCATCCGCGAGACAGCGAGCCATTTTGTGGATGAATTTGATGACCATACCAGAGCGTTCTTGCAAGTTCAGCAAGGGTGTGATCATCGTTGCACCTTCTGCATCATCCCCTATGGCAGAGGGCCATCACGATCTGTTGGTGTCGGGGCTGTGATTGAATCAGTGCAAAAGCTTGTGGCTAACGGTACGAATGAAGTTGTCTTAACAGGTGTTGATATCACCAGCTGGGGGCATGATTTGCCAAACCAGCCGCGCTTGGGTCATTTGGTAAAACAGATTTTAAAATTTGTGCCTGAACTGCCGCGCTTGCGCCTATCATCTATCGACCCGGCCGAGCCTGATCACCAGCTTATGGATGCGATCGCAACCGAAGCGCGCTTGATGCCTCATTTGCATTTATCTGTGCAACATGGTGATGATCTTATCTTGAAACGCATGAAGCGCCGTCATCTCGCACGTGATATCACCCGCTTTGTTGATGAAGCGCGCCGCCTGCGCCCTGACGTGGTCTTTGGGGCAGATATGATAGCCGGCTTCCCAACAGAAGATGACAGCGCTCATCAAAACAGCCTTGCCTTGATAGAGGCATGTCATATCCCCTTACTTCATGTATTTGGCTATTCACCACGTGAAGGTACGCCAGCGGCAAAATTGCCACAAATTGATGGCAAGATTATCAAGGCGCGCTCTCGTGATTTGCGTGAACTTGGCAAAAAACTACTTCACCAAACACTTGATGCCCATATTGGCAAAACAGATGAAATACTCCTAGAAGCAGGCAATCAAGGTCATTTGCGCAATTTCACCAAGGCAATTATCAAAAGTGATACCTTATATAACGCAGGTGATATTTTGAATGTGACCATCACAGGCCGCGATGGCGATAATCTTATCGTCACACCACAAACGAAAAATGATATAACAGGACTGTCATGAGCTGGTTTCGCAAATTAACAGATGGCTTGAAAAAATCTTCAAGCAAAATGACCTCCTCTCTCACAGGTCTGTTCACATCTAAAAAGATTGATGCCTCCTCACTCGAAGAGCTTGAAGATGCGCTGATCGCTTCTGATATTGGGCCACGCACGGCGATGGCGATTGCCCAAGATTTATCGAAAATCAAATTTGATGGCGAACCAGATGCTGATAAATGGCGCGCCGCTTTGGCTGGCCTTTTGCGTGACAAGCTCACCGCGATGGAAAAGCCGCTTATCACCTCATCAGATAACAAGCCTCATGTGATTTTGCTTGTAGGTGTCAACGGCTCTGGCAAAACAACAACTTGCGGCAAGCTTGCGCGCAAATTCCAAGATGATGGCAAGTCAGTGATGCTAGCGGCTGGTGATACATTTCGTGCGGCAGCAACTGAACAATTACAAGGCTGGGGCCTTCGCACAGATACCCCTGTCATCACTGGCGAGGCAGGCGGTGATGCGGCAGCATTGGCGTACCGCGCGATGGAACAAGCACATGAAAATGGCACAGATATTCTGATCATTGATACAGCAGGGCGCCTACAAAATCGCTCTGAATTGATGGATGAATTAGCAAAGATTCACCGTGTTATTGGCAAATTTGATGAAACTGCGCCTCATGATTCTATCATTGTGCTTGATGGGACTGTGGGACAAAACGCGATTGCCCAAACAAAAGCCTTCCAACAAGCCGCCGCGCTCACAGGTATGATTATCACAAAGCTTGATGGCTCAGCTAAAGGCGGCATTGTCATCGCGCTTGGGGATGATTTTGGCTTACCACTTCATATGGTGGGTGTTGGCGAAGGGGCAGATGATCTGCAAGCCTTCAACGCCACAGAATATGCCGCCGCTCTTGTTGGCATTTTGCCAGAAGAGGTGCCTCAAGATGAGGCGGACCAGTAATTTTAAGCGTGAAATGCTTGACAATCTAGGGTCTTTCAGGCCATAAGGCTTGCATATTCAGACATTGCGCTGACCAACATGACCCTAGCGGGTTCCGTCCGTCCTTGAAGTTTTCGAGCACGGGCGCGTTTGTCGTTTGGCTAAATTGTTTGAATTGAAAGATGAATTTATAGGGGTAAACGTAAATATGTTTGACCAGTTAAAGGATAAATTTCAGTCCGTTTTTGACGGTCTATCAAAGAAAGGCGCTCTTAGCGAAGCTGATGTCGAATCAGCGTTGCGTGAAGTCCGTCTTGCTTTGCTAGAGGCTGATGTATCCCTTCCTGTTGCCAAACATTTCATTGCCTCTATCAAAGAAAAAGCGATTGGCGCGGCCTCTATCAAATCAGTGCGCCCTGACCAGCAAGTTATCAAAATTGTTCATGATGGCTTGGTTGAGATGCTTGGCGGTGATGCCGCACCTTTGGCAGTTGATGTTGCGCCCCCAGCTGTGATTTTGATGGCAGGTCTGCAAGGCTCTGGTAAAACAACCACAGCTGGTAAGCTCGCTTTGCGCCTAAAAGAGCGTCACAAGAAAAATGTCATGGTTGCCTCATTGGACATGACACGCCCTGCCGCGCGTGAACAATTGCGCTTGCTTGGTGAACAAGCTGATGTAGGGGTCTTGCCTGAATCAGATACTGAAACACCGCTACAGCTCGCCAATCGCGCGCTTCAGATGGCAAAGCTAAAGGCCTATGATGTCGTCATCTTGGATACCGCAGGCCGTCTGTCAATTGATGATGCGCTGATGGATGAATTGCGCGCTATCAAGCAAGCGACAAACCCGCATGAGGTGTTATTGGTCGCTGATGCGCTGACCGGTCAAGATGCTGTACAAACAGCGCAAGCTTTCCATGATGCTGTTGGCGTGACAGGTATTGTACTCACCAGAATGGATGGTGATTCGCGCGGTGGTGCGGCGCTCTCTATGCGTCATGTCACTGGCATGCCTATAAAATTTGTGGGTATGGGTGAAAAGCAGGATGCGCTTGAAGAATTTGTCCCAGATAGGCTAGCTGGCCGTATTTTGGATATGGGCGATGTTGTTGCGCTTGTTGAAAAAGCCGCCGCCGCCATCGAAGAAGAAGAAGCAATGCGCATGGCAAAGCGCATGGCGGCTGGCAAATTCGATATGAATGATTTCCTAAACCAGCTACGCCAACTCAAAAAAATGGGCGGCCTTAGCGGTATTTTGGGCATGTTGCCAGGCATTGGAAAAATGCAAAAGCAACTTAATGCCGCTGGCATGGACGATTCAATGCTAAAACGCCAAGAGGCGATTATCCTTGCGATGACGAAAAAAGAACGCATCTCTGTTGGCTTGCTAAATGCCTCTCGCCGCAAGCGTATTGCCGCAGGTTCAGGCACATC
>WTHW01000126.1 GCA_011526395.1 Alphaproteobacteria bacterium | reverse complement strand
TGTTTTTGAGGGCCTGTTCTTATCTTGTAACATGATGCGCGCTATCTAGCTGTTACGCTGATTTTTGCCATAGGCTGTCATCATAGGCATGGCTGGTAACAAATGATGGCGGGGTTGTGGCATCTGTTTCATGTTGAGGGATGAAGCGTGCTTGCTGGTTATCCCATATCAGATTGGCTGAGGCAGGATAGCCACCTCTGGCATGGGTCAGCTGTGCGTGAAAGGATGGGCGCCAATCTGTGGCATCGCGCGCAGATGGCATTGAGGGGGTGATATGCCATGCGCTTTCAAAGCCTGAAGCTGGGGCTGGCGCGCCAATTAAAAAGGCAGTCGCACTCCCACGCTCGCAGGCAAGTTGCAGGCGGCGCGCTGATTTTCCCCATAGATCTGTCTTTTCATAAAGAGGGCCATATTCATGAATAATGGCAGATAGCCCTTTGGTGCCAAGCGCCTCTTCACAGGCGGCCATACGGCGCAAAGGGTGTGATTCACGGATGAAAATAAATTGCTCTGGGCGCAATCCCATCTGAGATAACCCTGCCCCAAATAGATGGCCTGAGATACCGCCGCGCACAGGCCCGCACCATATAATCGGCCCTTGCGCCTTGGCGGTGCGTAACATCATGGCAATGAGTGCCAAAGAAAAGGCTGTGTTGGCACAGCTAAAGGCGTTTGCTGTCATCAGATGGACACGCTGGCATAAGAGGCCGCCACCTAGCGCTGTGTTTAGACCCGCATCTGTCAATGAGAGACGCGGGACGCCGCGCGCGCTATGTGAGGCGTGATATTCAGCATGCATCGCTGAGAATTTTAACTGTCTTTGACGAGAGGGGGTCAAGCCTGCCTCATCTGGCATAAGCGTATCTGATATAAACGTATCTGGCGTAATCGTATCTGGCGTAAGCTGCTTTGATAACATCGCATTTGGCATCATGATCTCCTTCTTATGCTTATTTGTTCATTATTTGTTCTTATTTTCATTTTATCTGATTCGCAAAATGAGTCAATAAAAGAACATAAAAAGAACAAATGCAGAGGAGAAGACAGTAAGATGGCGTTAGGAGCCAGCTATCAGATGCGTTTTGCTAGTCTGTCTGGTCTATATCATGTGCTTTTTCATCATGGCCTGAGCGGCTGGAATAAAAGCTGAGTGTCATCAGCCCTGCCCCAAGCAAGATAGAGCCAACAGAGCCAATAATGATCGCCGCCCAGCCATGAAAGCCAAGCGAGATGACGCCCATTTCAACCCACACGCTGTAGCTTGCAAGCGCGACGATGGTCAGAACAAGCAAAAAAGCGAGGGTTAAGATGATAAGATATTTGCTTTGTGATGTCATAGGTTAGGTGCGGCCTTTATAGTTTGCCATTAAGAGGCAATTCAGTTTCAACAAGACGCGCCCAATAGCTGGCGCCAATTGGCAGGATATCATCATTGAAATCATAAGAGGTGTTATGAAGCATTTTGCCAGCTTCAGCCTCGCCGCCGCCAATCCAAATATAGGCGCCTTTGCGTTCTTCGAGCATATAGGCGAAATCTTCTGCGCCCATTGAAGCTGGCGGGTTTTTGACAATATTTTCAACCCCCACAATATCACCAGCAACATCACAAGCGCGCTGTGATTCAGCCTTGTGATTGATGCAAGCAGGATAGCCAACATGCCATGTCACCTCACCTGTTACATCATGCGCTTCGCAGATTTGCGCTGTCATAGCACGGATCGCTGTTTGTAGCGTGGCGCGTGTCTGTGGCTTTAGTGCGCGCGCTGTGCCGCGTATCTCAAGAGAATCAGGGATGACATTATAGGCACTGCCACCTTGCAGAGCTGTGACTGAGACAACAGCGGCATCAAGAGGGTCAATGCGGCGCGCCACAATGGTTTGCAGATTCTGCACCAAAGAGGAGCCAGCGATAATCGGGTCTTGTGATTGATGGGGCATAGCCGCATGCGAGCCGCGCCCATGAATCTCAATCTTGAAATGATCAGCAGAGGCCATGCAAGCGCCATCATGGACAGCGATTTTACCAACCTCAAGACCAGGCCAATTATGCATACCCCACACATTTGCCATGTTAAAATCAGTAAATAGGCCATCATCCATCATTGCCTTGGCACCAGCGCCGCCTTCTTCGGCAGGCTGGAAGATGAAATAGACAGTACCATCAAAATTCTTGGTTGAAGATAGATATTTCGCCGCCCCTAGCAACATGGCCATATGACCATCATGACCGCAGGCATGCATACGCCCTTGTGTTAGTGATTTATGAGCAAAGTCATTTGCCTCATCCATCGGCAGGCCATCCATATCAGCGCGCAATCCAATGGCCATATCAGATGTGCCAGAGCCGCGTAACACGCCCACAACACCTGTTTTACCCATGCCGCGATGCACCTCTAGCCCAAAGGAGTCTAGCTGGCTTGCGACAAAATCAGATGTCCAAAACTCCTCGTAACAAGTCTCTGGATGCTGGTGCAATTCATGGCGCCATGCTGTCATCTCGTCATGCAAATGTGCCACTGAATTTAAAATTGCCATCGTCAAAATATCCTGAATGCGCTGTCTTGTGAGAGCTGGTGAGATGTTATCATCACCAATGCAAAAGATAGTACGCATAAAGCGTAGAGGCAATAGCCATCTGAGTGCGGCGGCGCGTGACAAGATGACGCCCTGATCGCAGTGATATTTGTCGCCAAATTGCCAAGCATTGTCGTCCAAAAGACAGGCTTTTCACCAGATGAAAGCCATTTTAGGTGCTTGGTCATAGTATGCTCGGCAACTATGTTGTAGATTAGGGCATATTGACAGCTATGGAACATGCGAGATGTGCCAGTTTTGGCGCAATAGCGTTTGGTAAAGGGTTTTTAAGATGGCAGATTCGGGAATTGATCGCGGCGTCACAGGATTAGGCAGCAGCAAGAAACGCTATTCAGCGTTTTCACTGGCGCGCAACGCTATGTCATATCATCAAAATTGGCAGAAAGCATGGCGTCATGCTGAGCCAAAGGCAGAATATGATGCTGTTATCATCGGTGGTGGTGGTCATGGCCTTGCGACAGCCTATTATCTGGCATCTGTGCATGGGATGACCAATATCGCTGTGATTGAAAAAGGCTGGCTTGGCGGTGGTAACACAGGCCGTAACACAACGATTATCCGCTCAAATTATATGTGGGATGAATCAGCTGCGATTTATGACCATGCGCTAAAGCTATGGGAAGGCCTTGCGCAGGATTTGAACTTTAACATTATGTTCTCGCAAAGAGGCGTTTTGACAATCGCCCATAGCTGGGGTGAGCTTCGTGATATGTCACGCCGTGTTCATGCAATCAGGTTGAATGGCATTGATTCAGAAATCATGAACCCTGAGCAGATCAAAAAGTTTGTTCCAACAATCAATATTGACCAAAATATCCGCTATCCTGTAATGGGCGGCTTTTTGCAAAAGCGTGGCGGCACAGCGCGCCATGATGCGGTTGCATGGGGTTATGCAAGAGCGGCTGATGATTTAGGTGTTGATATCATCCAAAATTGTGAAGTGACTGGCCTGAAGCGCTCTGGTCGCAAAATCACAGGTGTTGAGACAACAAAAGGCCTGATTAAAACAAAGAAAGTCGGCGTTGTTGTGGCTGGTCATTCATCTGTGATTGGTGAGATGGCTGGCGTTCGTATGCCATTGCAATCACGCCCCTTGCAGGCCTTGGTATCAGAGCCAATTAAGCCAATCCTTGATACAGTGATTATGTCAAATGCGGTGCATATGTATATCAGCCAATCTGATAAGGGTGAGATGGTGCTAGGCGCTGGTGTGGATAAATATAACTCTTATGCCCAGCG
>WTHW01000144.1 GCA_011526395.1 Alphaproteobacteria bacterium | reverse complement strand
AATGAGAAACAAATATGCCTCAAATCATGTGCTTCTTCGTGATGGAATCTATTATAATCTAAGGCGTGTGCCTAATAATTTGACTGACCATTATCATGATTTCCGCTCTGGGGCAGATGAAACTAGCTAGAATGCATAGTTAGAATTTCATCTCTTTGCTTCATGATTGATTGAATGGTCATTTGAAATGCCCATGCTATTGGCTAGATAACTATTTGCAGTAAATCTTCTGCAATGCCAACTTCCCCGTTAAAATTTTGTGCAGCTTCCGCTTTCATCTGTTCAAGATGTGTCGGTGTGTCCATGTGTTTGCGAATATGAGTTAACAATAGTTGTTTCACATTGGCTTTAGATGCCATTGATGCGATTTCAGCGGCGGATGGCGAAAACTCTGTAACAGTCGGGTATTTTGTTTCATGACTTAGGCGGTAGCACCAATGAATTAGCAGATCTGCGTTTTGGCTTAGTTTTGTGACATCGTCGCATATAGCTGCGTCGCCGGAATAAACGAAGGTTTTATTTTCAGCTTCAATGCGAAATGCCAAACAATCTAGATGAGGTTGCGCGTGCGGTGCTTCACAGGTTGAAAGAGACCAATTTTCTCCTTCAATGCGGTGCCCTTGTGAAATTTCTTGAATAATTGGTTTTGGCCAAGGTCTAGGAAGTGTGCCACCTCGCGCAACCCATACTTCTTTTGATCCAGAAAATTCACAGCGCGCCTTTAAGTCTGTTGAAAAAACGCCATCTTCGCCGAATAATTGAGTTGTAATTCTGGCAAGTGGTGCTGGACCATATACAGGAATTGAAATTTTACCTTCGTCCCACGCTGCATGTATCAAACGTGCATAATCCATCATATGGTCGCTATGAAGGTGCGTGAAAAAAAGATGAGTTATATCAGATGGCATGTGGCCCATTTCAATAAGGCGACTTACGACACCTCCACCACAATCTAGCAAAATCTTATCTTGACCAATTTCCACTAGATATCCAGAAGAGGCCCTTTTTGCATGTGATTCAGGTGAGCCAGTACCTAGGCAAGTGATTTTCATAATACGTCCTCACATAAATATTAGCTGACATCAGGAGGTGGCGTGGCGCCTTTTGGCCCCATATTTTTTACGACTTCCAGACCACCTAGTGCATTGACCATTTCTCGTTGCTCTTTATGAGCTTGCTGATCAACAGCTTCTGGATCACAAATTTTGCGAAGCTCATTTTGTAAATCCGCTAAAATATCTGCGTAGCTATCGTCATTTGCAAGATTGTTTACCTCTTCTGGGTCAGCTCGCAAATCAAATAGCTCTGGGTCAAAATTCACATAATATATCAGCTTATATTGGCCTTTACGCAACATATAGGCACCTGTTACGGCGCCAGCTGCGTGATATTCACAGAATATAACACGCTCCCTTTTTGCAGGTTCATTAGCCATTGTCCTAAGGTCTGCGCCTACCATGTCATTTAGTGGTTCAATGCCGAAAAAGCTTGGAATAGTCGCTGATATATCAAGCAATGAGACAGGTGTCTCGCAAACAGAAGGGTCTATGTCAGGGCCTGCCATGATCATAGGTACCGCCGCCGATTCCTGATAGCAATTAGATTTGCCCCACAGGCCTCTTGCGCCAACATTATCTCCGTGATCCGAGCTGTAAATTACAGTTGTATTTTCTGAAAGCCCTGTCTCTTCGAGTGTGTCCACAATTTGACCAATATTATGATCAAGCCAGCTTATAAGGCCGTAATAGGCAACATGTGCAGCATGACGCTCGTCATCATCTTTGAATGCGGCGTCACTATTCATAAGGTCATTTTGTAATTCAACCCAAGGGTGACGAGCAATACCATCAGACGGATGGGACTTAATCTTTTTAAAATCTCTGTCTTTGTATAAATCAAAAAACTCTTGTGGCACGACAAGGGGGAAATGAGGGGCAACTAATCCCACATAAAGACACCAACCTTGCTCTTTGTCTTTTTGTTCAGCAAGCCAGTCAATTGTTCTTTTCGTGACAGTTTTATCATATTTTGTATAGCTACTATCTCCTGGCCCAATATAGTCACCTAACATGCGAGATGGTGGTGAAAGCCGCTCTTGTTCATTGCGGATAGAGGCCCAAATCATGCCAACGCCATCTTTCACCATCATCGGTAGATGACATTCGTCAAACCCGGTGTCATCATTTGGGTCGCGATAATGTAACTTCCCAATGGAATGAACAGGAATATTGGCCGCTTGCAACTGATGTCCCCAGCCCCTGGGGCTGCCAGTGTAGGGTGTGGCATTATCCCAATGAGAGGTTTTGTGCACATACTGACCTGAAGCAAACGCAGCTCTAGCTGGCACACAAATAGGGGATGGCGTATATGCTGATGTAAAGCGGGTCCCTCGCGATGCAAGCTTATCTAAATTAGGCGTTTTTATAAAATCATGTCCCGCGCACCCCATCACATCATGTCGATGCTCATCGGATAGAATAACAATTAGATTCTGTTTCATTTCTTTACGTGCTTTCTAAATCCTTAATCGGACCTGTTTTGCTCTCAAGCATTTCTATGAAGTGAAAAAGAGAGTTTAGCTCTGTTTTGCTGAAGCCATTTTGTAAATGTGCTTGCCGCGCTAACATGATGGGGGTCATCTTTTTAACAAGAGATTTGCCATCATCCGTAAGTGCTACAATTCGGTTGCGTTGGTCTTGCTCATCTGGTGATAGAATGGCAAGTTTTTTGTCGGACAAACGCTTTAGTGTCCGACTAACTTGACCTTTATCCAGACCCATCGCTTTCAGTACGTCTTTTTGAAATCTAATTTCTGGGTCGGTAAGAATGGTCAGCACGCGCCACTCACTAAGTGAGATATCTGTGTGTTGTTTTAATATATCAGTAGCCTGTGCACTAAGCTGTGACTGTAAACGAGCCAAACGATAGGTTAGGTGGCGGTTTAAATCATATACAATGCTATTCATTTCAGTAATTTGACACCTGCAAAATGAGTTTGTCTGATTTTATCCTAAATATATTTTATTTATGTGGTCAACTAATATGGTTGACTTGTCAACTATTTGCCCCTCTTAATAATGATAGTTCATTTCTGGGAGGAAATTATGAAAAAACTAATCCTATCGACAGCTGTTGCCGCTGTTACGTTTTTAGGCGCTGCTAGTTCAGCAGTGGCTGACTGGAAGCCAAATGGCCCTATTAAGTTGATGATTGCTTTCGCTGCAGGTGGTGGTGCCGATACTATTGCACGCGCCGTAGGAGACGAATTGCAAAAGCGTCATGGTTGGGAAGTTCAACCACAACAGGTTACCGGCGGTGGTGGCTTAAAACTAGCTGCTGCAATGAAGGGTGAGCCAAATGATGGCACAACCATTGGCATGGCTGTGACAGAGACTTATGGCTATAACATGGTTGCTAACCCGGGTGCTGGCATTACCTTAAATGATGTAACGCCACTGACGACTGTTGCTGGGTTCCAAATGGGTATTGTGTCCAAGTCAGATAAAGGTTGGAAGACCATTGATGATGTGATTTCGGCTGCAAAATCAGGCGAAACTATTCGCTTTGGAACAATGTCGCCGAAATTATCGGACCTAGCCTTCTTGCTTGGTGATGCGAATGGTGTTGAGTTCAATATTGTTGAAGTGAAAGGCGGCAAGGCCGTCATGAATGGTGTAAACGCTGGTGACATGGATCTTGGCTTTATGGCTGGTATTCAAGCAAAAGGTGTTGCAGCCGGTGACCTTGTGAATTTGGCTTCGGCTCTAACTGTTCCTTTGGTTCAATCACCTGATGCACCACTTATTGGTGATAGAGGCGTACCATTCGGCGCAGATGGATATTTCCTATTTGCCGCTCCTGCTGGGTTAGAT